>JAGRED010000362.1 GCA_020446725.1 Parvularculaceae bacterium
CGCCCGCGCCGGCGGCGCGCAGCGCCGCTTCCAGCGAGTGCGGGCCCATCGTCGTGTCGGGATCGAGCCGCACCATGCCGTCTTCCGGCGCGATTGCGGCGAGGGCGTCGAGATATTCCTCGCTATGGGCGAGAAGAAGCGCCTCGCGCGGCGCCGGCGGCGGCGCGCGGCGGACGAGGCCGCCGAATTTTTCAGCCTTCAGCGCCGCTGACGCGGCGTGATAGCGTTCGGCCCGTTCCGGATGGCCGGGCGGCGTTTCGTGATCGGCGAAAACGTCGTGCTCAAAGATCAGCGTGGTCATGTAACGGCTGCGTACGAGGCTTCTTTGCGGCGTCGGGATTGAGGCATATGGGATGAGATGCGAGCCGGAGACAATCGGAAAGGACGCGGGATGCTGAAAAAAATCCTGATCGGAAGCGTCGGCGCAATCGCCCTCTTTGTCGCGATCCTGATCGGCAGGACGATGGCGCTTCCGGGTGCGAACGGCGCCGCTGTGACGCTCACGCCGCCGCAGGTCGATGCGGCTGCTGCGGCCGAGCGTCTCGGCGCGGCGATCCGGATCGAAACGGTTTCCTGGGGCGACCGCGAAATCGACGCGGCCGCGTTCAGCGCTTTCGCCGCCTTCCTTGAGCGCGCCTATCCCGCCGCGCACGCCGCGATGACGCGCGAAACCGTCAACGGGCATTCGCTTCTTTATCGCTGGAAAGGCGCCGGCGATGCGCCGCCGGTCGGGTTCATCGCGCATATCGACGTCGTGCCGGTCGAGCCCGGCTCCGAAAGCGGCTGGACGCATCCGGCCTTTTCGGGCGCCGTCGCGGACGGCGCGATATGGGGCCGCGGCGCGATGGACAACAAAGGCCAGCTCATCGCGATGATGGAGGCGGCGGAGCGTCTCGCCGCGTCTGGCTTTCGTCCGTCTTCGGACATTTATTTTCTGTTCGGCCATGATGAGGAGATCGGCGGACGCGCCGGCGCCGGTGAAATCCGCAAGCGCCTCGATGCGCAAGGCGTTCATTTCGCCTTCACGCTCGACGAAGGCTCGGGCCTCGGCCGCGGGCTCATCCCGGGCGTTGCGACGCCGGCCGCGCTCATCGCCACGGCGGAAAAAGGGGCGACGTCGCTGAAATTCACCGCGCACGCCGAAGGCGGGCATTCCTCGGCGCCCGGTGCGGATACGGCGATCAGCCTCGTCTCGCGCGCCATCGTTGAGGCGAGCGACAATCCCTTTCCGCCGAAAATCGACGCCGACATGGCGGCGTTTCTCGTCGCCATCGCGCCCGACATGCCGTTCATGCAACGCCTGCTGCTCGCCAATCTTTGGCTGACGAAACCGATCGTCGCCGGCGCGCTGACCAAGGACCGCACGACCGCGGCTGCGTTGAGAACGACGACCGCGCCGACGCTTATCGACGGCGGCGTCAAGGTGAACGTGCTGCCGCAGACCGCGAGCGCCGTCATCAACTACCGCATTCATCCGCGCGACAGCGTCGCCGGCGTGACGGAGCGCGCGCGGCGCCAGGCGGCGAAATACGGCGTGGAAGTTGAATCGCTCGGCGGCGCCGAGCCGAGCCCGCAATCCTCTACCTCAAGCGCCGCTTACAAGGCGATCGCGGAGGCGACGATTGCGGTTTTCGGCCCGGTTACGGTCGCGCCTTTCCTCACCCTTCAGGGAACGGATTCGCGCCATTATGTCGGCGCCGCCGACGACAATTACCGCTTCACACCCTTCGTCTACGAACCGGACGATCTGAAGCGCATTCACGGAACCGATGAACGACTGAAGATTGACGATCTCGCTTATGCGATCGCGTGGTATGAGGCGCTGATCCGCAAGACGGCTTCCTGAGGAGTTTCAAATGCCGCAATTCGACATGATCCTGATCGACCCGAAAGACGCGGAAGGCGCGAGCGTTCAATCCCACGTCGCGGGCAAGCCGCTTCGCGAAGGCGGCGGCGATGAAACCTATCGTTGCGGCGGTTGCAAGACGAAGCTGCTCGTCAATGTCGCGCACAGGGATGCGCACGGCGCCGTCATCAAATGCGGCAAATGCGGGCGCATCAATATCGAGCCGCATCACCATCATCATTAGGCGATCGGGCGCCAATCATTTACTGTCATGAGCGACCGCGCCCCATTGAGCATTTCGCGGATGGACCCCGGCAGGATCGACGAGATAGTCGAATTGTCTGTCCGCGCGTGGTCGCCGGTTTTCCCAAAAATGCGGAAAGAGATCGACGGATTCGTGTATGACTCATTCTATCCGCACGGCTGGGAGGCGCGGCAGAGGGCGGACGTCTCCGCGATCTGCGCCGACGCCGCGACGGAAATCTGGATTGCATCAGTCGATGGCGTTCTTGCGGGGTATGTGGGGCTGCGCGGGCACGAGGCGGATTCGATGGGAGAAGTGCAAATCATCGCCGTCGATCCGGATCGCCAACGCATGGGGGTCGGGGCGGCGCTGCTCGATTTTTCTTTCGCCTGGATGCGGCGCAACGGTTATGCGATGGCGATGGTCGAGACCGGCGGCGATCAGGGGCACTCTCCATCGCGGGCCATTTATGAAGCGGTCGGTTTCCGGCGGTACCCGGTCGCGCGCTACTTCAAGAATTTGCGGGGCGACGGCGAGGAATAACCGCGATGTATATCAATCGACGGCGCTAACGTTATCGCCGACGCTGATTTCGCCGAGCGTTCGCGGCGCGGCGTTCTCACCGAAGATGACGCCATTGATGCGCGGGTCGGTCGAGCGGTGAATGCGCGCAAGCGAGGCCAAAGGCTCCTTGCCCATGCGTTCGCCGGTTTTCTGATCGGTCGTCGTGACGATGCAGCGGTCGGACGGCTTGACGAGATCAAGGATGACGTCGCCGATTTTCAACTGGCTCCAGTGATCTTCGGCCCATGGCTCGTCGCAGTCGATGACGATGTTGGGACGAAAGCGCGCCATCGGCACAGGAACGCCGCCATGTTTTTCGATATCTTCGTTGAGCGCCGTCAGCGAACCGGTCGTCGTGACGAGAATTGGAAAGGCGTCTGCGAAACTCACCGGAACAGGTGAGGGCGTCCACACGCTTGCTTTCTCGCGCTGCGCACGCTCGTCCATATGGACGAGTTCAACCTCTTCGCCGAGCATCGCGGAAAGACTTTTCGCCGCCGTTTTTCCGGCGAAAGCGGCGTTGATTTCACAATCCCAGACGACGACGCGCCGCCGTTCTGCGCCGTCCGGCGCATCGACCCTGATCGACGCGCCCGCATCAGTCGCGAGAATGAGCGTCTCGCCGTCAAGCGCGGCGTCGATCGTCGCAAGCCTGGGATGGCTTCTTTGCGTCAGGAATACGCCGGCCGGATCGACGACGAGCCAGCGCCGGTCGCCGGCAAGCCCGCGCGGTTCGACAGGCGCGTGCGTCACGTCGACGGCGCGCATGCCTTTGACCGGATGAATGTGAAGCGATGCGACGCGCATCATTCCCCGATCATTGTCGTCGCAAGCGTCTCCACGACGCCGGGCGGCGGCGTCGCGCTATCCGGCACGAAGAAATCGGGGAACAGTTTGCGGGTCGGATCGATGCGGTATTTCTCAAAATCCCGGACGCCGTGCTCATAGAGAAAATTGTCGTCGATGATGAAATTGCCGGTGAAGTCGCGCGCCGGCTTCGTCAACATCAGATGGGCGGCGTCCGACAGGATGTCGACGCTGCGCGATCCCTTGATCATCGCATCGCCGCCAAGCGCGAATTCGACGGCGGCCGTTGCGATCGCGGTGCGCGGCCAGAGCGCGTTGAAGGCGATCCCGTCCGCCTTGAATTCCTCCGCCATGCCGAGCACGCACATCGACATGCCGTATTTCGCCATCGTGTAGGCGACATGGCCGCCGAACCATTTCGGGCTCATGTCGAGCGGCGGCGACAGCATCAGGACATGCGGGTTCCCGGCTTTTTTCAGATGGGGAATGCAGGTTTTCGAAACGAGAAACGTGCCGCGCGCGTTGATCGAATGCATCAGGTCCCAGCGTTTCATTTCGGTCGCCTCGGTTCCCGTCAGGGAAATCGCCGAGGCGTTGTTGATGCAGATATCGATGCCGCCGAATGTCTCGACCGTTTTTGCGACCGCATCCTTCACGATCGCCTCGTCGCGAATATCAACAATGAGGGGAAGCGCCTTGCCGCCGGCCTTCTCGATTTCCTCAGCCGCGGTGTAGATCGTTCCCGGCAGGTGCTTGTGCGGTTCGGCCGTCTTCGCGGCGATCGCGATATTCGCGCCGTCCGCCGCCGCGCGCTTGGCGATCGCGAGCCCGATGCCGCGAGAGGCGCCGGTGATGAAAAGCGTTTTTCCCTTGAGCGTCGTCATGGCCGGCCTTTCCTTGATGGGAACAGCCGACCTTAGCGCGCCGGGCGCAAAAGTGGAAACCGGTTTCGCACGAAAAGGCGCGCGCCCGGTGATTCAGACAATTCAGCGCTGATTGTAAGAGGCGTCGGCGGGCGATGCGCCGCACCGGCAGCCCATCACCGTGCAGGCCTCCTCGAAGGAGTGGACCCGCTCGATGATTTCGCGCTTTCGCACCTCGCCGCCCAGCGTATTCGTCGTCCACACGACGCCGATCGCCACGTGATCGTCGACAATCGCCGATCCGAATCCATGTCCGTCGACATGGCGCTTTATTTCCAAGAGAGATTTCATAACGGCTCCAATTTGAAATGAGTGTGGGAATATTCTCCCCGCATCCCGTTCGGCTGCGAATGCAGCCTCAACAGAGGATGAAGAAACAATGCGGCAAAGCGATGGCGTCGTAAAGCAATAATCCGTAGAAAGATTTTTTATGAAATTTTATGCGTCTAGAAGAATCAACGGCCTGTCAGCAGGCGCGCCATGATAGATTGATCACGTCTATGCGAGGCGCCCTGTTGAAGCGCATCGGCAGGCCGACCATGCCGGTGCCGGAGGTGACAAAGACAAGTCCGCGCTCTTCTTGCGAGAAGCCGTAAAGCGTGACGCGGCACATCGGTTTGAGAAGAATGCAGTTCAAAACCGGAATGTTGATCTGACCGCCATGAGTGTGTCCTGCGAGCAGGAGATCGACCGCCTCGCGCGGTTTCAATTCAAGAATGGTCGACGGGTTGTGCGTCAAAACGAGGCGCGGCCTGTCGCCGCGCGCTTCCAGAAGGGCGCGGTTCTGGTTTTTCGCCCATAATTCGCTGAGGCCGACGATTTCGATCTCCGCGCCGTTCATCGTCGCCGTCGTGATCGCATCGTCCAGCATGACGACGCCGAGGCGCGACAAGGCTTCGCCGAGCGGCGCGCCGACATCGGGTCCCGGAAGGCCGACATCGTGATTGCCGAGGACGGCGAAGACGGGCGCTTTCGCGGCGGCGAGCGCGGCGAACGTCTCCTCATGGCGAGCCGGGTCCAGAAAATAGACGAAATCGCCGGCGATGAAGACGGCGTCAGGATTGGCTGCGTTGACGCGCGCGATGATGCGGTCAATCGGCGCCGCATTTTTGAACAGGCCCTCATGCGTGTCGGAGAAAACCGCGAGACGCGCCGATCCCGCTTCGGGAATACAGCGGTCGAGCGCAGCCTCATGCTCGACGGTCAACAGCATGCGCGGCTCGATGAAGCGGGCATAGGCGAGCGTTGAGAGGATGAGAAGCGCGAAGGCGGCGGTGATCTTCGTCGCCATTTTCCGCCGCGCGATCAGAAAAGCGAGAAAAAAAGCTGCGGGAAAATAAAGATAGCCCGCATAAAAGATCGCGAGCTTGATGATTTCGAGAGGGCCGAGGTTCGCCACGTTCACACAACATTCGCCAACTGCGCGGGCGCAGTCTCGCCCGCAATCCTGAGCGAATCGCTAATGCGCCCGTGCGGCTGGATATTGTCGGGAATGAGACCTGTTTTGTTCAGTGCGGCCGGCAATTCGCGGCGAGCCATTTGGCGAAATCCGCTTCGCTGACTTCGCCGCCGGCGAAGGCGAGCATTATCGCCGTCGCCTCCGCTTCGGTTGCGATGAGAATTTGGCCGTTCAGGTCAAGAAACAGCGTGCAGACAAGAAAGGCCGCGCGCTTGTTGCCGTCGACAAAAGGGTGATTGCGCACGAGGCCGAAAGCGTAGGAGGCGGCGAGCGCATAGACGTCCGGTTCGCCATAGGCGGCAAGGTTAAGCGGGCGGGCGAGAGCGCTTTCGAGCAAGCCTTCGTCGCGCACGCCGTCCGCGCCGCCGAATGAGCCTAGCGATTTCGCATGCGCGCCGAAGACTGTTGTCTTGGGGATCCAAATACATGACATGAGGAAAACCCGCTACTTGGCGAGGGCGCGCAGCGTATTGGGATAGCGCGCCATGATTTCCTCGACGCGCTTCATGTGTTCCTCAAACTCGTCATCTTTGCGATGGAGGTGGAGACCGGTTTCAGTTTCGGTCACCGCGATTTCATCGCCTTCGCTAGCGCGTAGTCTTGCAAGCATTTCTTTCGGAAAGACGACGCCATGTGAGTTGCCAATTTTTCTAATCTTGAGCGGGCTAGTTGAAACTCCCTTCGCCGTTGACGATTTAGGAACTAACGAAGCTTGGCTCAGCGCTGAGCCCAATTTCGATTTCGCGACATCGCCTTTGAGCTTTCGCGGCTTCGAACTCACCTTTTGCGAAGGCTTTGTCGGGCGTGATTTGCTCTTAGCCATAGTTGATCTCTGTTATAACCCAAGTTATAATTATAACTTACGTTATAACAAGTCAAGCGGTCATCCCGTCAGCGCCGCCGGGTCGAGCCGGGCGATCGGCGCCGCGCCGGCGGTGACGGCGGCGGTGAGCCCCGTCGCCTCGGTCAGGTAATTCTCCGCATAGAAGCGCGCGGTCGCGATCCTGCTTTCGAGATAGGCCTTGTCGGCGTCCGGCTCTCTGACGGCGAGCGCGGCCGCGAGCGCGCCGCGCGCAAGATAATACCCGCCCGCGACATTGCCGAATTGTCTGAGATAGGGCGTCGCGCCGGCGAGGACATGCGCCTGATCGGCCTTCGCGGCGTCGAGAAGCCAGTTCGTCGAGACGGCGAGCGCGTCGGCCGCTTCAAGAAGGCGCGCGCCGATCGCCTGAAGATCGTCGCGTTTTCCTGCCTTGGCGATCGTCGCTTCCTCCCTGACGTCCTGGATATAGGCCTTGATCGCAGCGCCCGCATCGCCCTGCAGCTTGCGCCCGACAAGGTCCATCGCCTGAATGCCGTTCGTTCCTTCATAGATCGCGGCGATGCGCGCATCGCGCATGTGTTGCGCGGCGCCCGTTTCCTCAATGTAGCCCATGCCGCCATGGATCTGCACGCCGAGAGAGGCGACGTCATTGGCGCGGTCCGTCGACCAGCCTTTGGAGATCGGCGTCAGCAATTCCTCAAGCGCCTTCGCCTTTGCGCGTTGTTTTTCATCCGGCGCATGGCGGGCGAGATCATAGGCGACCGCGTTCGCGTAACAGATCCCGCGCGAGGCTTCGACGAGGGCTTTCATGGAATAGAGCATGCGCCGGACATCGGCGTGTTCGTAGATGGGGATCATCGGTCCCGATTTGACGCCGCTTGCGCGGCCTTGCCTGCGATCCTGCGCGTAGGCGAGCGCGCGCTGGAACGCGGCTTCCGCAACGCCGACGCCCTGCAGGCCGACATCGAGACGCGCTGCGTTCATCATGACGAACATGTTTTTGAGGCCTTTGTTCTCCTCGCCGAGAAGCGTGCCGTAACATTCGCCACGCTCGCCATAGACCATCACGCAGGTCGGCGATCCGTGCAGGCCCATTTTTTCTTCAAGTTTTATGCAATGCGCGTCATTGCGTTCGCCGAGCGATCCGTCTTCATTCACATGGAATTTCGGCACGATGAACATCGAGATGCCGGCCGTTCCTTCCGGCGCGTCCGGAAGCCGCGCGAGCACGAGATGGATTATATTGTCCGTCATGTCGTGATCGCCGTATGTGATGAAGATCTTCTGGCCGGAAATCCTGTATCGCGTCGTTCCATCATGATTGACGCCGGCAGGCTCGGCCTTGGCGCGCAGCGTCGACAGGTCGGAGCCTGACTGCGGCTCGGTCAGGTTCATCGTGCCGGTCCAGGCGCCCGACACCATGTTCGGCAGATAGGTTTTCTTCTGCCAGTCCGTGCCTGCGTGGAGGATCGCCTTGACGGCGCCCGTCGTCAGCGTCGTGCCGATCGCGAAAGACATCGAAGCGCCGTTCATCGCATCGACGAGCGCATTGGCGAGCGTTGAAGGAAGTCCCTGTCCGCCCCATTTCTCGGGGAAGGCGAGCGAGTTCCACCCGCCGTCGACATAATGAGCGTAGCCTTCCTTGAAGCCGGGGCTCGTTCTGACGACGCCGTTTTCAAGCCGCGTCGGCGTCCTGTCGCTCGGCGCATTGAGCGGCGCGATGACGCCGTCGCAGAATTTCGCCGCCTCGCCGAGGATCGCATCGACCATGTCGCCTGAAAGGTCGGGATAGGCGCCGGAGCGAATGAGCGAGGAAAATCCCGCCATCTGGTCGAGCGCAAAGCGCATGTCGCGAACCGGGGTCTTGTAGGTCATGGCGGGGGTCCTTTCTCAGCGCGACCCTATATGTCGCAGCGCGCCGCGGCGGCCAAGCCCTGCGCGCCTGCGCCCGAAAGATGCTAGGATGTCGCCCTCGAACGGCCGCGATAGGGTGTCAGACCGCGTGCGATCGAATTTTGAGAGGGGGCAGCCGCGATGTCGAACGAAACCGCGTCACTGAAATCGGCCGGCGCGCTCGGCGTGCGCATAGCCGTCGCGATCGCGCAGGGCCTGGTCATCTACGCACTGACGAAAGCGAAAATCGATCAGCCGCTTTTCGGGTTCGAGGAGGCGACATGGCGCCGGCTCATCGAAACCTTGCGCCTCTTTTCGCTTTTTGCGCCGCTGCCTCTCCTGTTCGGCGTCGGCAACCTGCCGCTGCGGCGGTTGGCGATCTGGTCGATATCTGCGGCGCTCGCCGTCTTCGCTTTCGGCTGGTTCGCCGCGCCTTCCGCCTGGAACGGCGCGCCTACGGCGACCTGGCTATTCTCGCTCATCGTCATCTTCATCCTGCATGAATTCGTGCAGGCCGCTTTTGACGACGGGCGACGCATCGCAACCTATGAGACTTATTTCGACCGCTCCTGGCGACACGGATTCCAGGGCGCGCTCTCGCTCGGCTTCGTCATCGCCTTCTGGATCGTCATTTCGCTCGGCGCGACGATGTTCCGCCTGATCGGGCTTGAGATTGTGCCGCGCGCCATCTTTTCCGATTTCTTCCGTTGCCTCGCATCGCCGATCGCCTTCGCGCTCGGCCTGCATCTGACGGACGCGGACACGGGGCTGACGCGCGGCGCCCGCCAGATCGGCCTCGCTTTGCTGTCATGGCTCGCGATCCTTATGACGCTCATTCTCGCGGCGTTTCTGGCGGCGCTTCCCTTCACCGGCCTCGAACCCTTGTGGGATACGAAGCGCGCGACGGTTCTGCTCCTGAACGCGGCGGCGACGATGATCCTCCTCATCAACGCGGCCTATCAGGCAGGCGATCCTCCGAAAAATGCGGTGATGCGCGCGGTTGTGCGTTTTTCCGCGATCCCGCTCGCAGGCGTCGTCGCGCTGGCGGCGCTCGGGCTCTATCTGCGCATCAATCAATACGGCTTCACGCCGGCGCGCGTTCTCGCCGGCGCCGAGCTTGTCATCGTCGCAGTCTATGCGGCGGGCTATCTCGTCGCAGCGTTGAAGCCGGGCGCGTGGCTTTCGATGATCCGTCCGGTCAACATCGCCGCCGCGCTGTTTGTCGCGGCCATTCTCACCGCTTTGATGACGCCTGTTCTCGATCCTGCGCGCGTCGCCGTCGCCGATCAGGTGTCGCGCCTCGATCGCGGCGCCGTTGAGCCTGACGATTTCGATTTCGGATTTCTGACTGACAAGCGCGCCGGCGCCGCAGGTGAAAAAGCGCTCGCGCGTCTTGCCGCGCGTTCGGGCACGGAGCGCGATGAGCGGATCGCCCTGCTGGCGAAAAACCCCTCGGCGCGCGCGCCTTATGGCGGCGTTGAAGAAACATTCAACGACCGCCGCGCATCAATTGTCCTTCTTGGCGACGGAGAAATTCCGGAAGCCGCGCTGTTGCCGACCGGCGAGGGCGATCCTGTTTCGGCCTGCGTTTCCTCGATGAAGTCATTCGCAGAGGAAAAGCGTCTTGAGGCGGAACGGGCCCGTCAGCGCGCCCGGCTTGGAGCGCGCGCGACGGAGACCGCCGAAGAGGCGCGGCGGCGGAAAGAAGAACAGGAGGAAACGAAACGCGATCCGGATCCCGATGAAGGGCGCTGCCCCGCCCGGCTTCTCGACCTCGACCTTGATGGCGATGAAGACCTGCTCATCCTGTCAAATCAGCGCTGGGCGAGCAGCCTTTTGAGCGCCTCGGCGCTCCTGAACGACGGCGAACGCTGGCGCTTCGCCGGCGCGACATATATGCAGTATACGGATGGAATGACGGAAGCGGGTGAAATGCCGGCGGTCTACGGAACGCGCGCCGAACGCCGCGCCGTGTTTGAACGGCTTTCGGTCGTCGCCCACCCATGGCGTGACGTTGTCGCCGGCGCCGCCCCTATCCGGATCGAAGCGGCCCCGCCGCCGCGCGCGCTCGACGCCGCCGCGATTGTCAGGCTGGACGACGTCGCGCCGCCCGCTGCGGCGTTTGCGACCGCGCCGGACTATGACGCGCGCGGCTTTTGCAGCGAAGGCTGTTATTCAAAAGAGATTTCCGTCGCTTCGCAGGGCGATGCGCATGTCGCCGTTATCGCGGTGCGTTATGGCGGCAATGTCAATGTTGCGCTTTTTGATCCGGCGACGGGCGCCTATATCGCGCGCGGGGCCGGGGTCGCGCGCGATTATGACGACAATGAAGACATCTCTGATCCGGCGGCGCGAACGGAGAAACAGAAAGCCGAACGTCGGCGCATCGCGGCAACGCTTTCGACGGCGCCGCCGCAGCTCGGCGATCTTGTCGTCGATGACGCACGGCTCAGTTTTTCCTACGCGGAAGGCGGCGCATCGATCGAGGCGTCCTTCGGACGTTGATGGCGGACGGTCTGGCCGAACATCTTGCGGCTGGCTGGCTTTCGACGCGCCGACCCTTTATGGGCTGCGCATGAAGGATGCGCCCGCCATTCCGGAAATTCTGACCGCCGTCGCGCCGATGGCGGTTGATCGCGGCGTTGAGCGCGCAGCGTCGTTCATCATCGCCGGCGATCTCGTCGCGATCCCGACAGAGACGGTCTACGGTCTTGCCGCCGATGCGACGAACGATCGCGCCGTCGCGAAAATATTCGAAGCGAAGGGGCGTCCGTCCTTCAACCCGCTCATCGTTCATGTCGCTGATCTCGACATGGCGCGCCGATATGCCGATTTTCCTCCGCTTGCGGAAAAACTCGCCAGGGCTTTCTGGCCGGGGCCGCTGACGCTCGTCCTGCCGCGAAAGAAAGACTGCGGTCTTTCCCTGCTTGTGTCGGCGGGACTTGAGACTGTCGCGCTGCGCGCGCCGAAGAGCCCAATCGCGCGGCAAATCATAGACAAGAGCGGACGTCCGCTCGCAGCGCCGAGCGCCAACCGGTCCGGTTCGATCAGCCCGACGCAGGCGGAACACGTGCGCGACAGTCTTGGGCGTCGCGTCAGGCTAATCTTCGACGGCGGCGCCTGCAGCGTCGGAATTGAATCGACGATCATCAAGGTCGACGGCGATCGCGCCGTTCTGTTGCGGCCGGGCGGCCTGCCGCGCGCCGATATCGAACGGATCGTCGGCATGCCGCTCGAGGCGCCGGCCGCAGCCTCGATTGAGGCGCCGGGCATGCTTTCAAGTCATTACGCGCCGAATGCGCGGCTGCGGCTTAATGCGGCGGCGCCCGAGAAAGACGAGGCCTATCTCGGCTTCGGCGCCATGGCGTCCGATGGCGATGCGGCGCTCAATCTCAGTGCTGCGGGCGATCTTGTTGAGGCCGCCGCCAATCTCTTTGCGCATCTGCGCAGTCTCGATGCGATTTGTGCGGAGAATAATTTAAGCGGCATCGCCGCCGCGCCGGTGCCGATGCAAGGATTGGGTGAGGCGATCAACGATCGCCTGAAACGGGCGGCCGCGCCGCGACTATAATCTGCGTGCGACGGGCAGCTACTTACGACGCCCAATCAGGGACGACGTTTCCCTTTCCTCCGCCGCCTCGCGCTCGTCGCGCTGCCGCTGGTCTTCAAGCTGGGCGGCCCGGATTTCCTCTTCATAGAGGTCACCCCGGCGTTCGGCGTCGGTCGGCTTTCTGAAGCGCAGCGCGAATTGATCCGTATAGCCACGAATGGCGGGATCGAAGACGGGGATCGTGCGCGGATCGTCAGAATTGGCGAGAAAATCGCTTTCCGCTTCAAGCCTGAAGCCCGCAGCTTCCGCGAGGGCGACGACGATCGCGCGGTCGATGCGGTGGAAGTCATGGCCGGTCGTTTCCGGCGCGCCGGCGAGCGCCGAATGATCGATGACGACGAAGGCGCCGCCGGGCTTTGTGATCCGGTGGATTTCCGCGATTGACGCCGACGGATCGCCGAGCGAGGAGCCGTCGTCCGGTCTGAAATAGAGCTCATGCGGGCCCTGCACCCATGTGACGAGATCCGCGCTTGCGTCAGCCGCGTCAAGCGCGTCGAAATTCGAAATCGACTGGCGAACATTGGCGAGACGCCCGTCGGCGAGACGCGCATTGATCTGTTCGCTGACGAAAGGCAGGAACCCTTCGGGGTTTTGCATGACGATCGCGCCGTCAGAACCGACCGCATGCGACAGCAGCTCCGTATACCAGCCGGCGCCCGCCTCGATCTCAAACACGCTCATGCCGGGCGCAATCTGGAAAAATTCAAGCGCCGCGGCGGGCTTGCGCCGTTCGTCGTCCAGCCGATCGCTGTCGAGGCGCGCCGGGTCGGCGACGGCGGCCGAAGCGATGGCGGCGTAATCAGCGGCCGGTTGCAGCGCAGCCTCCTCAGCCGGAGACGCCTGCGGCGGCGCAGCGGCGCTTTCGGCCGGCTCCGCTGCGTCCTTTCGGGCGCATCCAGCCGTCAGCGCGGCGGCGGCGATCAGCGCGCTGATCGCAGTCAAGGTTCGCAATTTCATTTCCATCCCCTCGCGGTTTTGATCGTCAAACACGCCCGGCGGTTCTTCTAGCCTTTCTCTGCGGCAAGGCGAAGCGGGACGCGCGGGCCGCCTTGACGGCTCGCGCACGTCGTCAATGATGGCGCCGCCGCCTTTTCCGTGATGGGACTGATGACCGCTCCCGAAAATGTGATCAACGAAATCAACGCCATTGTCGGCCCGAAAGGCGTTCTCGCGGGCGCCGATGCGGAGCCGCTGCTGCATGAGCTGCGCGGCTGGTGGCCGGGCCGGGCCGGGCTCGTCGTAGCGCCGGCGAGCGTCGATGAAGTCGCAAGGATCGTTCGCGCCTGCGCGCAGGCTGGCGTCGCGATCACGCCGCAGGGGGGCAATACCGGGCTTGTCGGCGGGCAGACGCCTCAAAACGGGGAGATCCTGATTTCCATGCGACGCATGCGCACCGTCCGCGACGCCTCGGCGGAAGGAATGACGCTCACTGTCGACGCCGGCGTCACGCTCGCCGAGGCGCAGGAAGCAGCCGTGAGGATTGACCGTCTCTTTCCGCTTTCGATCGGCTCGGAAGGAACCTGCCAGATCGGCGGCGTCATTTCGACGAACGCCGGCGGCGTTAATGTGCTGCGCTACGGGAATATGCGCGAGCTTGTTCTCGGCCTCGAAGTCGTTCTGCCGGACGGCGAGATCTGGAACGGCCTGAAGAGCCTCAGGAAAGACAATACGGGCTATGACCTCAAACACCTCTTCATCGGCGGCGAGGGCACGCTCGGCGTCGTCACCGGCGCGTCGTTGAAACTCTTCCCGCGTCCGCGTGAACGCGTCACGGTGTTCGCGGCGCTCTCATCGCCTGAAAAAGCACTCTCCCTGCTTTCCCGCGCGCAGGTCGCGAGCGGCGGCAATGTGACGAGCTTTGAGTTGATGTCGCGGTTCTCTCTCGGCCTCGTCTACAAGCATATTCCGGGCGCGCGCGATCCGCTCACGGAGGAATATCCGTGGTATGCGCTGATCGAATTCTCCTCAGGCCGCGAAGGCGCCCTGCGCGGCGAGGCGGAGGCGATCCTCGGTGAGGCCTTCGAAGCCGGCGAAATTCTTGATGCCGCGATTGCGGAGAATGAAGCGCAGGCGAACGCCTTCTGGCATCTGCGTCATGTCATTTCGATCGCGATGCGCCCCGAAGGCGCTCAGGCGAAATACGACGTGTCGGTTCCTGTCGCGTCGGTGCCGGCATTTTTGAAGGATGCAGGCGCGGCGGTCGAACGCGCCGCGCCGGGCGCGCGCATCATCGCCTTCGGCCATATGGGCGACGGCAACATCCACTACGACGTGCTGCAGCCGGAAGGCGGCGATCGCGCCCAGTTCGATGCGGCGGAAGGGCGGATCGAAGAGGCGGTCTATGATATGATCGATCGCCACAGGGGGTCGATTTCAGCGGAGCACGGCGTCGGTCTTGCGCGCCGCGATGATATTGCGCGCCGCAAACAGCCGGCCGAAATCGCGATGATGCGGGCGGTCAAGGCGGCGCTCGACCCCAAAGGCATCATGAATCCGGGGAAGATGATTTAATCGCGCCGCCATGCTAGGCTCTCCTGCGGAGCGTCGCGGAGGGGGCTGATGATCCGGAAACTGACAGCGGTTGCGATGGCGGCGACAACGCTCGCGGGTTGCGAGGAGCCGGTGTTCGCCGGGCGGAACATCATCGGCGGCTATTATCTCGCGCCGGACGGGTCGATCGTCGGCGGCGAGAAAATCTGTCTCCTGAATTCTTCCGGCAGGTGCGACATCCGTGCGCCGGGCCCTGTCGGAGGTCTTGGCGTCGATGACGAATATATTTCGGTGAAAACCTATCGCGGCGCTGGAAAGCCTGACGATTACTACATCATCGTGCAGCTTTTCGATTCGCTGCGCGCCGACGGCGAGCGGTGCCTTACCTTCGAGGCGGAGCGGCTTCAGTCCCACCGCAAGAAAGGCAAGCGGCTGAAATGCGATTCGGTTTTCAAGAAGACGGTGATC
>JAGRED010000363.1 GCA_020446725.1 Parvularculaceae bacterium
ATATCCGCATTGAGCGCGCCGCGGGCCCAGCGCGCAGCCTGATCTCGCAATATTTTCGCCCGCGTCGACCTGTCCTGGCGAAAGAGCAGCAAACGTTCGCGAAGATCGACGCCGCCGCCGCCGAGACCGCGTTCGCCGATGAGAGCCGCGATTTCAGCCGCGAGGCTGCGCTCGGCATCGTCGCGGGCGCCGGCGATCATTGAGGCGAGGCGCGGTTCGAGCGGCAGTCGTGACATTTCACGACCATGCTCTGTCAGCGCGCCGCTTTCATCGAGGGCGCCGAGCTGCAACAGCTCGTCTCGCGCGGCGGCGAGCCGGCCCGCCGGCGGCGGATCGATCCAGACAAGGCGCGATGCGTCGCGCTCGCC
Source organism: Parvularculaceae bacterium (assembly GCA_020446725.1). Classification (GTDB taxonomy): domain Bacteria; phylum Pseudomonadota; class Alphaproteobacteria; order Caulobacterales; family Parvularculaceae; genus Amphiplicatus. Next base: position 369 of record JAGRED010000363.1, read on the forward strand.
CCATTCGCCGAGCGTGAGCATCAATCCTGAAAGGTTCGCCGTGGTGATTTCAGGCGCCGGTTCGGCGGGAAGGCCTTTCGTCGCTTCTTCGTCCCAAAGCCGGTAGCAGACGCCGGGGCTGGTCCTGCCGGCGCGCCCGCGCCGCTGATCGACATTGGCGCGTGCGGCGCGCCGTGTGACGAGGCGAACGCCGCCGCTCGCTGCGTCATAGTCGGCGAAGCGGGCGAGACCTGCATCGATGACCGTATCGACGCCTTCGATCGTCAACGAGCTTTCCGCGATGTCGGTCGAAAGTACAGCCTTGCGGCGCCCGGTCGGCGCGGGGGAAACAGCGCGATCCTGTTCGGCGGGAGACAAAGCTCCGTAAAGCGGCGCAACGATTATCTCCGGCGCGAGATTGTTGAGAAGTTCGGCGGTGCGGCGAATCTCGCCCATGCCCGGAAGAAAGACGAGGATCGAACCGTCGCGTTCGCGCAGCGCGCGTCGAACCGCTTTCGCCGCCGCCTCTTCCACGCGCATGTCGGATTTGCCGAGGTATGTCGTCTCCACCGGGAAAGCGCGGCCTGCGCTTTCAACGACCGGGGCGTCAATCGTCGCGGCAACGCGCTTTGTGTCGAGCGTCGCGGACATGACGAGCAGCCTGAGGTCGGGACGGAGCGCGTGTTGAGCGTCAAGCGCCAGCGCGAGGCCGAGGTCGACGTTCAGCGATCGTTCGTGGAATTCATCAAACAGGACGGCGCCGACGCCCGAGAGTTCCGGGTCGGATAAGATCCGTCGGGTGAAAAGGCCGTCCGTAATGACTTCGATACGCGTATGCGCGGAGGCTTTTCGGTCGATGCGTGTCGAGAGGCCGATCGTCGCGCCAAGTTCTTCGCCGAGGATGGCGGCCATGCGCATCGCCGCCATGCGCGCGGCGATGCGGCGCGGTTCGAGAATGAGGATGCGCTTGTTCGCCAGCCATTCTTCGTCAAGCAATTGCAAGGGAACGCGCGTCGTTTTGCCGGCGCCCGGCGGCGCGGCCAGTACGAGGCGCCCGCTGACGCTGAGCGCGCGGCGGATATCAGGCATGACATCGTCGATCGGTAGGGCGTCCATGACGTCGCCATTAGCGAATTTTCGGATTGGAAGACAGCCGCAGGCCGGCGTCCCGAACGACGACGCCCGGACCGCTCCAAATTCCTATTTCGCCGCGCTAGGATGCGCCGACAGATCAGGAAGATTTCTTGAAAGGACTGAATCGCGATGGCGACAGGCGAATGGACCAAAGCCGAGGTCGAACGGATCAGGAATTTTGATCTACGCGCCGTCGATGCGGCGTTCCTCGATGATCCCTATCCGACCTATCGCGCTCTGCGCGAAATCGACCCGGTTCACCGTCAGCCCGACGGAAGCGTTTTGCTGACGCGCTATGACGATCTTGCCGCCGTTTACCGCGACCGCCGGTTCAGTTCCGACAAAAAAGTCGAATTCGAGCCCAAATTCGGCGATTCGCCGCTTTACCTCCATCACACGACAAGTCTCGTCTTCAACGATCCGCCTTATCACACGCGAGTGAGGAAGTTGCTCGCGCCCGCCTTCACGCCGCGGGCGCTCAAATTGCTGGAGCCGCGTTTCGCCGCGCTTGTCGAAAAGTTGCTGGATGAGGCTTTGGCGCGCGGCGGCATGGACGTTGTCACGGATTATGCGGCGCAGCTTCCCGTCGAAATCATCGGCGACATGCTCGCCGTGCCGAAAGAGGAGCGCGGCCCCTTGCGCGATTGGTCGCTGTCGATACTTGGCGCGCTTGAGCCTGCGCCGACGGCGAAAGCGCTCGACTGGGGCAACCGATCCGTCGCGGATTTCAGCGCTTATCTCCAGACCCATATCGACCGATTTCGCAAAGGCCGGCTCGAAGGCGGCGATGTTCTCGGCATGCTGCTCGCCGAGGAAACGGACGAGGGAGACAGGCTGAGTGAGGTTGAACTCATCCAGAATTGCATTTTCCTTCTTAACGCCGGTCATGAGACGACGACCAATCTCATCGGAAATGCCGTTGCGATGCTGATTGACCATCCCGACGAGATGACGCGCCTCAGAAACGATCCCGGCCTCATTGAAACGGCGGTTGAGGAATTCCTTCGCTACGAAAGCTCTAATCAGCTCGGCAATCGCCGCGTGATGGAAGCGGTCGACATCGGCGGCGTCACGCTCGATGAAGGAACGCTCGTGACGCTTTGCATCGGCGCCGCCAATCGCGATCCGGCGCAGTTTCCGGATCCCGAACGGCTCGATATTGGAAGAACGCCGAACCGTCATCTTGCTTTCGGCGCCGGCGTTCACGCCTGCGCGGGAATGACTTTGGCTCGCATTGAGGGAAGGATTGCGATTTCGCGTCTGGTGGAGCGCGCACCCCATATTCGCCGCGCCGGCGTCGCGCGTCGCGGCCGGCGCGCACGGTTCAGGGGATTTCTTTCCTATCCCGTCGCCTTCTGACGAACCGCGCGATTGAATACGTGAAGGTCTAGGACCTTTGTCCTATTCTGTTGCGGTTCTCCGGCGGATCGGTCAAGGTGTGCGCCGCCGCGAAGGGGAGCGCGACGGATAGGCGATGCGAAAGCTCAGACCTCAAAAACGCGATAATTCCGCGTCGCCGCGCGGACAGCAGGCTGTGGCGGCGATACTTTCCGCGGCTCGGGACGTGCTTGTTGAAGAGGGTTATCCGCGTCTCACAATGCGCAATGTCGCTGACCGCGCGAAGATGACGGTCGGCAATCTCTCTTATTATTACGCGAACAAGGAAGACCTGCTGCATGACCTGCTTGAAGCGGTCATCCAGGGATATGTCGAGGATTTCGATCGCATTGCGGAAGATCAGCAACGCTCGCCCGAGCAGCGCCTTGAAGAGATGATCCGTTTCGTCATCGGCGATCTGGCGACGAAGGAAACGACCGGGTTTTTTCCCGCGCTTTGGGCGCTCGCTATTCACAATGACTTCGCCGCCAATGAAATGTCCCATGTTTACGAAATAGAACGGAGCGCCTTCGCGCGCGTCATTGCGGCGATGCGCCCCGACCTCACAAAAAAAGATCGCGACCTTCTCGCCCTGTTCATTTCCGCCTCGATCGAGGGGCACACGATGTTTGTCGGACACAAGCGGGAAAAGACCGCCGCCGGTCCGGCGATCGCCAATATCGCCGCCTACAGCCTGATCGGTCTTGTTCGCTCGATCGATTCCCCAACGATTCGCGGGCTCAAGGTCGCTGTGCCGGGCGGGGGAAGACGGGCTGCGTCCTGATTTCGACGAAAAGCCTAGAAAAAGCCTCGTGTTTGGCAGAGTGTTCCAAGGCGTCTTGACGTTGATGGGAAAGGGCGGCACAGTTCGATTTAGGACAACGGTCCTAGATATGAGAGGGCGAACGCCGCGTGCGGCGCTTCGAAGGGAAGGGCGCGATGAACCTCAACCGCTTTGTGCTTGGAGCAATCGCCTGCGCGGGTTTTGCGGCGACGTCCGCATTCGCTGAATTGCCGGTCGAACCGACGCCCGCCAGCCGCACGCTCCCGGCGGAATATCCGGACAGTTTCGTATTTCTCGTCGATGGGAATTTCTGGGGCATCGAGAGCGGCAAGGTCGTCATCGCCGATGTCGGCCATGAATGGGACCATCATCGCGGCGCGGTCGGCTCGGCGCAGTTCGGCTATTTCGCCGCAGCGAAGACACGCCCGGAACTCTACGTCGTCGAAACGTTTTACGATCGCGGCCATCGCGGCAAGCGCACGGACGTTATTACGATCTATGACAAGGCGACGCTGAATCCCACCGGCGAGATCGTTTTGCCGGGCGGAAAAAGGGCGCAAACGCTTACCGAACAAGGGGCGTTTCAGCTCTCATCCGATGAGCGCTACGCCTATGTCTTCAATTTCACGCCCGCTTCGTCGGTGACCGTTGTCGATCTTGAAAAGCGCAAGATCGTCGGCGATGTCGACATTCCGGGCTGCGTGCACGCATTCGCCCTCAAGGGCGGCGGCTTTGCGAGTCTTTGCGGCAATGGCGGCGTGGTTTCAACCAAACTCGACGAGAACGGCAAGCAGGTCGGCCAGACGATGAGCGCGCCGTTCAACGATATTGATAATGAACCGATGTTCACGCGGCCGGCGATTATCGGCGGCGTCGGTTACTTCCCGACCTATCACGGCAAGATCCAGGAGATCGATTTCAACGGAGACGAAGCCGTCGTCGGCGAGTCATGGCCGATCGTCCTTCCGGACGCTGCGGAAGGCGGCAAGCGGCTGTTCGGCCTGATGAAAGCCAAAAAGCCGGAACATCGACTTCCGTCCGGGTGGCAACTCATTTCATCCGATGATGCGGGCCGCATCTATCTGTTGATGCGCGCGACGGAGACGATCGACGATCATGATACGGGCGGCGACGAAGTCTGGGTCATCGATCCCAAATCGCGCAATGTCATTGATCGCATCAAGCTGCGCGGCGACAGCCAGCTGATCGAGGTGACGGCGGGCGAGGACCCCTATCTTGTCGCGCTCAATATGGACATGTCGCTCGACGTTCTGAAAGCGAGCAATGGCGAGTTTGTCCGCCGGATCGGCGGTCAGATGGTGATGTCGCCTTTCGCCATTGTCGGGAATAAGTAGGACATGTGGACGTTGCTGATTGATCCGGCGATATCAGCGGCTCTCACCTTCTCACTCGCAGCGCTTTTTGCGGCGTCAGCGGTCCACAAGGCGCGCGCCTATCGGGAATTCGTCGGCGTCATCGGCGATTATCGAATTGCGCCGCAGGGAGCGGCGGCGCTCATCGCTCCCGTCCTTCTGGCTGCTGAGGCGGCGATCGCCGCGTGCCTTTTCGTTCCTGCGTTGCGCAGCGTTGCTGCGCTCGCCGGCGCCGGTCTCTTGATCGTCTATGGCGGATCGATTGCGTTTAATCTTCTGCGCGGGCGACGGGATATCGATTGCGGCTGCACATTCGGCGCAACGGCGGATCGTCTCACCTGGTCGCTCGTCATGCGCAACGCCGCGCTCGCCGGCGCAGCGCTTGCCGCGGCGTCGCCGGCCGGGTTGCGCGAATTGGGGTTGCTCGATTTCATAACGATAGGCGTTGCCGTCATCGCCGGCGGCGTCTTTTATCTCACGGCGGAGACGCTGCGCGTCAACGCCGTAAAGTTCGTTCTTGCAGGGTATCGTTGATGATCGGCGCACTCATCATATCGCAAATTGTTCTCGGCGTTCTCGTTCTTGCGCTGGCTGTCGTCTGCTTCGCGCTCGCGCGTCAGATCGGCGTTCTCTATGAGCGCATCGCGCCGGCCGGGGCGCTGGCGATCAATCAGCGTCTCAAGACAGGCGACGCCGCGCCGGCGCTGTCGCTGACAGCGATCGACGGCCGCGCAGTTGCGGTCGGGGCCGCCGGGCGCAGCCAGCTTTTCTTTTTCCTTTCCCCGGACTGTCCGGTCTGCAAATCGTTGCTGCCGGTCGTCTCTTCGATCGCGCGCGCCGAACGCGACTGGCTGTCAGTCGTGCTGGCGAGCGATGGCGGCGCGGCCGAAAGTCATCTCGACTTTCAACAGCGAGAAAAACTCACGGAATATCCTTACGTTCTGTCCGAGACGCTTGGCCGCTCATTTGGCGTCAGCAAGCTTCCTTACGCCGTGCTCGTCGATGCCGACGGCAAGATCGCCAGCATGGGGCTCGTTAACAGCCGGGAGCATCTTGAAAGCCTGTTTGAGGCGAAGGAGCGCGGCGTCGCCTCGCTTCAGGAATTTGCAGCGCGGCGGGTGAGCGCCGTTCATGAACACCAGCAGAGGGTTGGCGCATGAAAGATATCGACAAATTGAGCGAGGGACTGGTGCGCGGCCTTGCGCGAATGAACTCGCGCCGCGGCGTGTTGGCGACGATCGGCGGTCTGGTCACCGGCGGCGCAATGTTCCCGGCTCTTCCTGTCGCAAGAGCGTCCGGCGGACCGTCGGGATCGGGCTATGACGGCGTCGCGCCGCAATCGACGGGCAATCCGATGGATCCGGGCGATCCGTCAAGCTGCGATTACTGGCGTTATTGCGGGATCGACGGCTTTTTGTGCAGCTGCTGCGGCGGTACGGCGAATTCCTGTCCGCCCGGCACGGAGATGTCTCCGATCACCTGGATCGGCACCTGCACGAACCCGGCGGACGGCGTCAATTACATCATTTCGTATAATGATTGCTGCGGTAAGCCGGCCTGCGGGCGGTGCATGTGCAACCGCAATGAAGGCGAACGGCCGATGACGCGGCCGCAGCTCAACAACGATATCAACTGGTGCCTCGGCACGTCGACGGCGGCCTACACATGCTCGACCGCCGTGATTATCGGCGTGGCGTTGAAGGAGGAAGGTCAGGGGTGATGCGTAATTTGTCAGCCTTCGTTGCGCTTGTTTCGCTCGCCTCTCTTCATGGCGCGTCAGCGGCGGAAACGGCGGACCACGGCGCGAAGATTTACCAGCGTTGCGCCGCCTGCCATCTTCCGACCGGCGCGGGCGTTCCGGGCGCGTTTCCGGCCCTTGCCGGCCGTGTCGGCGTTGCGGCGGCGAACGACGCGGGCCGCGATTATCTCGTCATGACTGTCGCTGCCGGGCTGATGGGAGAAATCGAAGTCGACGGCGTGAAAATTCGCGGCGTCATGCCGGCGCAGGCGGGGCTTACTGACGCCGACATCGCCGCCGTCTTGAATTACGCAAGTTCGCTGAAGGCGCCCGCCGCTACGGCCGCGGCAAAGCCGTTCACCGCGGAAGAGGTCGCGGCGATCCGTGGGCGTCACGCAGGCGCCAACCCGACAGCTGTGCATGCGATCCGCAGCGGCGTTTTCGACGGGGCGGCTAGCGCCGATGACAAGTCGTCGGGGCCTGAAAAATGAAGGCGCTCGGAGTTCTGGTTATTTTCGCCGCGACGGCGGCCGCAGCGCAGGAGGCGCCGGGCGTCGAAAGTGCGCAGCGCGCGAAAATGAACTGGATGCTGAGCTGTCAGGGCTGTCACCAGCCCGACGCCACGGGCAGCGCCGGCGGCGCGCCGAGCATGGCGGGAGAGGTTGCGCGTTTTCTGAACGTCGCGGGCGGCAGGGAATATCTGACGCGCGTGCCGGGCGTTGCGAATGCCGGGCTATCCAATGACCAGCTGGCCGAGCTGCTCAACTGGACGCTTGCGACATTCGACAAGGATCATCTGCCGGCGGATTTCATTCCGTTCACGGCTGATGAGGTGGCGGCGGGGCGCACGCATCCGCTCGTAAGCGAGGCGGCGGTTCTTCGCGAAACGTTGCGGGGAAATTTTGTCGACGACGGAAGGGTCGGCGGCGCAAACTGACGATTGGGCGAAAGCTAAGGGAGGGAACCATGGCGAATAGATCTGCTGGAATGAAAATTGGAAAGGCGGCGCTTTTTTTGCGCGGCGGCGACGATAGGGTTGACCGCGGCGCAAGGGGCGGCGGCGCAAGGCGTATTTGACGACGAAGTCATCGTCACGGCGCAGAAGCGCGAGGAAAGCGCGCAGGATGTCGGCATCTCCATTACGACATTGTCCGGCGAACAGATGGAATCGCTCGGCTATACAAACGCGCAGGAAGTGACGGCTCTCGCCGCCGGCGTCGCGACGCTTCAGCCGAACGGCGAGGCGAACTACGCGGTTGGAATTCGGGGCGTCGCCAATAACGACTTCACCTCGAACGTTGAAAGCCCGGTCGCGATCTATGTCGACGAAACCTACATCTCGCAGATGTCGGGCGCGGGCTTCCTGCTTTTCGATGTTGACCGTGTTGAAATTCTGCGCGGGCCGCAAGGCACGCTGTTCGGCCGCAACGCGACCGGCGGCCTCGTTCATTACCTCACGGTGAAGCCGACGACGGAAGGCTTTAACGGTTACGGCAATTTCACCTATGGCAGCTTCGATCGCTGGAAAGCGCAGGGCGCTGTCAACGTTCCGCTCGGCGATGTCCTGTCGGCGCGCGTTTCGCTCGCGACCCATCAGGGCGACGGCTATGTCACGAACCGGCTAAACCCCGGCAAAGACCTCAACAACGCGAATGAGTCAGCCGCCCGCATCCAGCTGCGTTTCGAGCCGAGCGACAATTTCGACATGCTCTTGAACGCCCGCTTCGGCGACCAGAACATCAGGACAGGGTTCTTTGAATACGCATCGGCTGTCTTGCCGACCGGCGATTATACGCCAGGCGTGCCGAATGACGATTTCGGCGGTTATGTCGATCTCGACGGCGATGTTTACGCCGGCGACTATGATTTCACCGGCCACAATGAAACGAACACCTGGGGCGCGACGGGCCGCATAGACTGGAATATCGGCATCGGCGAGTTGACCAGCATCACCGACTTCCAGTCGGTCGAACGCGATTACATTGAAGACTCTGACGCGTCACCGGCCAACTACTTCAATTTTTTCCTGACGACCGACGCGGATCAGTTCTCGCAGGAAATTCGTCTCGCCGGCGCGGCGGAGAGAATGAAGTGGGTTCTCGGCTTTTACTATCTCGACATCGACATCAATGATTCGAACGGCGGCAAGGCGACGGACCTTTTCGGCGCGCTTTTCGGTCCGGTCGGCGTGGCGGGCTTTAACGGCGTCAGGAACCCGTATTCGCTCGATACGAAATCATGGTCGTTGTTCGGTCAGTTCGATTACACGCTGTCCGACACTTTCACCCTGATTGGCGGCGTGCGTTACATCAATGAGAAAAAAGACTACGCCTACGATAACTTCGTATCGTTCTTCCCCGAAGACATCGGAAGCAGCCTTGATCCGAGGATTGTGGACGTTGCGCCGTCTTTCCCGACTTTCGTGGATGCGCGCAAAGATACGAATTTCGCGGCGCGCGCCCAATTGAACTGGACGCCGTCCGACGGCGTTCTCGCCTATGCAAGCTGGAATCGCGGCGTGAAAAGCGGCGGGTTCAATGCGCCGCTTCTGCCTTCGGCGTTCTTTATTTCGCCGGAATTCATGACATATGATCCGGAAAAGCTTGACGCCTATGAAGTCGGCGTGAAGCTCGATCTCGGCCGCGCGCGCCTCAACGCATCCGGCTATTATTACGACTACAAGAACTGCCAGGCGTTTTCGATCCTCGGCCTCGACACCTTCACCCTGAATGCCGATTGCAAGAACAAGGGCTTTGAAGTCGAGTTTCAGGGATCGCTCGCCAAGGGATTCGATTATCATTTGGGCGTCGGCTATACGGACGCTGAAGTGACGAACATTCCGGGCGTTACGCAGGATGCGACGGTCATCGACAGCGTCACTGATCCGATGAACCCGACTCCAATCACGCTCGCCGCACTCATTCCGGACGGCACGCAGCGTCCGGTGCAAACGCCGAAATGGAATCTGAACGGCCTTGTTCGTTACGAATTCCCGATCGGATCATCCGGCAACATCGCGCTGCAGATGGACGGCCAGTATCGGTCGGAGCACTTCTTCGCTCTGACGAATTTCCGCGCTTCGCAGCAGGGCGGTTATTTCCTCGGCAATGCGTCCGTCACCTGGATCGCGCCGAGCGAAAACTGGAGCGTGCGCGGGTTCGTTCAGAACATGTTCGATCAGCAATATATCGTTCAGACCTTTGACCTTTCCGGCAACCTGACGAATGGCGGGCTTTTCGGTCTTGTCGAGCAATATTACGGACGCCCGCGCATGTGGGGCGTCAATCTGAATGTTGCGTTCTAACAACGGGCGCAGCCTTCCGGGTTGAGAATGCGGGCGGCGGTGTAGCCGCCCGCAGCATTGCGAAAGTGGGACGAATGGCGGAAAGCTATGTCTGCGGCGTTTCAGACGCGCCGTTGATATACCAGACAGTGGGAGCGGCGCTCGATTCGGCGGTCGAGCGTTTCGCCGACCGGCCCGCGCTCATCGTACGCCATCAGAATGTTCGCCTTTCCTATGCGGAATTTTCGGCCGCCGTTGACGATTTTGCGGCTGGCCTCCTCGCGCTTGGTCTCGACCGCGGCGATCGCATCGGCATCTGGTCTCCGAACAACGCAGAATGGGTGATCGCCCAGTTTGCGACGGCGCAGCTGGGACTTGTTCTCGTCAACATTAACCCGGCCTATCGCACCGCCGAACTTGAATATGTCCTAAATAAAGTCGGCGCGCGGGCGCTTATTCTCGCGAAATCGTTCAAGACAAGCGACTATGTCGGCATGGTAAGATCGCTCGGCGCGGAAAAACTCCCGCACCTTGAAGAGGCGATCGTCATCAGTGATGAGCCGATAGACGGGTTCCGCTCATTCGCCGGCGTCAGCGCCCTGG
>JAGRED010000364.1 GCA_020446725.1 Parvularculaceae bacterium
AGGCGTGCGGCGCGGGCGGCGTAAGCCGCGCGCTCTTCTTCGGCGAGCCCATCTACGGACGCCATCTTTTCCTCAAGCGTCACGACGAGCGGATGGCTCGCCGGCGGGCCGGCGACGAAATTGCGGAGCGAGGTCAGAATGCCGTCGATCGCAAAGCGCGGCGGCGCCATGCCGATCCCCGCATCGGTGGAAAAGGTCTCGCCTGCTTCGTCGAGCGCGCGCCCCATCTCGCCGAGCCGCGCGAGATAGGCTTCGATATGCTCGCGGCTGTCGATCGGGTGCTGCGACATCAGCATGCGCGGCAGCGCCAGATGCGGGCCCGTCAGCTGCGTCATGAAATAGGGCGTCATCGCCCAGCTGTCGCCGGAATTGGGAAGTCCAGCGCCGAACGGCGTCGCGCCGCCGAAATCGAACTGGTTGCGCCGCGCCGCTGTGTCATAGGCGTTTTTCAAAACGTCATAGGTGATCGCCGCCGTGCCGCTGAGCGCGCCGCGGTCATACCCGCGCAGCTCCTGCAGGAAATCCTCGTTCATCGCGCGCGCCGCCTGATGCGCGCTGAAGCCGTAGGCGCCGAGGCGCGTCAAATAGTTTTCGCCGGCGAGGTCTTCGCTGACGCCGAGTTCAGTCGCGGCTTCCGGCGCCGTCGCCAGAAAGGCGCGCGCGTGCCGGTCGGCCATCGCCAGAAAGTCCGCAGACGGATCTGTCTGGGCGGCCGCTTCCGCCGCGCCGCCCGCATTCGCCGAGCGCGCGTCGCCGGCTTTATCGCCGCGTCCGCAAGAGGCTGCGGCCAGAAGGGCGAGGCCCGCCGCGCCCACCTTGAGCATGATTGAAAATGACGTCTCGCGCATAAGCTCCCCTCCGGGCTGGACGGCCGGTGATTCGGCCCGGAACCGGCGCAATTTAGCCCCAGCGGGGCGCTGAGCCGAGGGGGGGAGCGCAAGGCGGGCGAGGATCGTTGCAAAAAAGCCCCGCCAGTTTCGCTGGCGGGGCTCTTGGAATTCAAGGACTTGCGAGGATCTAGTCTTCGTCTTTCTTCTCGCGCGGGATTTCCTTGCCGGTTTCCTGGTCGACGATCTTCATCGACAGGCGGACCTTGCCGCGGTCGTCGAAGCCCAGAAGCTTCACATAGACCTCGTCGCCTTCCTTGACGACGTCGGTCGTCTTTTCCGGCCGGCCGTTCGATAGCTGCGAGATGTGAACCAGGCCGTCGCGCGCGCCGAAGAAATTGACGAACGCGCCGAAGTCCATCGTCTTGACGACCTTGCCCTTGTAGATCTCGCCGATCTCGGGTTCGGCGACGATCGAATGGATCCACTTATAAGCGGCATCGATTTTCGCCTTGTCGCTTGAGGCGATCTTGATGAGGCCGTCATCGTTGATGTCGACCTTGGCGCCCGTTTCCTCAACGATCTGGCGAATGACCTTGCCGCCCGAGCCGATGACGTCGCGGATCTTGTCTTTCGGGATCTGCATCGTCTCGATGCGCGGCGCATAGTCGCCGAGCTCTTCTCGGGCGTGATCGAGCGCTTTGCCCATCTCGCCGAGAATGTGCATGCGGCCGTCTTTCGCCTGGCCGAGCGCGACTTTCATGATCTCCTCGGTGATGCCGGCGATCTTGATGTCCATCTGCAGCGAGGTGACGCCTTCCGACGTGCCGGCGACCTTGAAGTCCATGTCGCCGAGATGGTCTTCATCGCCGAGAATGTCGGAGAGAACCGCGAAGCGCTCCCCTTCAAGGATGAGGCCCATCGCGATGCCCGCGACCGGGCGCTTGATCGGCACGCCGCCGTCCATCAGCGCCAGCGAAGAACCGCAGACCGTCGCCATCGACGACGACCCGTTCGACTCGGTGATCTCCGAGACGAGGCGGATCACATAGGGAAATTCCTCCTGAGAAGGAATGACCGCTTTCATCGCGCGCCAGGCGAGCTTGCCATGGCCGATTTCGCGGCGGCCCGCGCCGCCCATGCGGCCGACTTCGCCGACCGAATAGGGCGGGAAGTTGTAGTGGAGGAGGAAGCTTTCCTTGTAGGTGCCGGAAAGCGCGTCGATGAACTGCTCGTCTTCGCCGGTGCCGAGCGTCGCGACGACGATCGCCTGCGTCTCGCCGCGCGTGAACAGCGCCGACCCGTGCGTTCGCGGCAGGATGCCGGCTTCCGCGACGATCGGGCGAACCGTCTTGGTGTCGCGGCCGTCGATGCGGCTGCCGGTGTCGAGAATGCCGTTGCGAACGATGTCGGCTTCAATCGATTTGAAGAGCCCGCCGACGACGTTTTTCGGCAGAGCGTTTTCATCGCCTTCCGCGCAAAGCGCCTCAACCGCTTTCGCTTTCGCGGCGCTGATCTTTTCAACGCGCTCCTGCTTGACGGTCGTTTTGTAGGCGTCGCGCAAATCGGCTTCGACGAGCGCGCGAATTTTGCCTTCGTGCGCTGAATGATCCGGCGGCGCAAAATTCCAAGGCTCTTTCGCGCTCGCTTCGGCGAAGTCGATGATCAGATTGATCACTTCCTGCGCGGCCTTGTGGCCGAACATGACAGCGCCCAGCATTGCGTCTTCCGACAGCTCTTTCGCTTCCGATTCGACCATCATCACGGCGTCGGCGGTGCCGGCCATGACGAGATCGAGTTTCGTTTCAGCCATCTGGTCGATCGTCGGATTGAGCACATAGGCG
>JAGRED010000036.1 GCA_020446725.1 Parvularculaceae bacterium
GCCGGACGCCGGACCCAATAAAAAAGCCGCGCCCCGAAATCACTTCCGAGGCGCGGCTTTGATAGTATCAACCGTAGACCTTAAGCCGCTTTCGCTTTGGCCTTGCGCTTGGTGCGCTTGGCTTTTTTCGCTGCGGGCTTTGCGGCCTTCTTCACGGCCTTCTTCACGGCCTTCTTGGCCGTCTTCTTCGCCGCTTTTTTGGCAGCCGGTTTGGCGGCTTTTTTCGCTTTGGCCTTCGCCATGCTCTTCTCCATGAAAAAGGCTGACATACTTCAGCCGTCGTGGAACAAGTTGCTGCGCCGCGGATTCTGGCAAGAGAAAAAATGACAGCGAACAAAACTTTTTTGAGCGGGCTGTTCGGAAAGAAACGCTCCGGCCCCGCAGAAGATGCGCCTGACAACGCCGCTCGCCCCCCTGCGGAGACGGCTTCTGAAATTGCTGCGTCCACGGACGGTCAGGCAGACGATGCGGCGGTCGACAAAGAAGAAAAGCCTTTAAAACAAGGATTTTTCGCACGCCTTGCGACAGGCCTGACACGCTCGTCCCAGCGCCTTTCCGAAGGGGTCGCCTCGATCGTCGCGAAGCGAAAACTCGACGATGAAACGCTCGACGAACTCGAGGAGGTCCTGATCGCCGGCGATCTCGGCATCGCGGCGGCGGGGCGCGTCAGGGAGGCGCTCGCGCGCGACCGCTTCAACAAGGAAGCGAGCGAGGGGGAGATTCGCGCCGCGCTCGCCGAGGTCGTTTCAAAAAGTCTCAAGGACCGGGAAGCGCCCTTGGCGATAGCCCCGGACCGCCGGCCGCATGTCATCCTGATGGTCGGGGTCAATGGCGCGGGCAAGACGACGACGATCGGCAAACTCGCCGAAAAGTTCAGACGGGACGGCCTCAAGGTCATGCTCGCCGCCGGCGACACGTTCCGCGCCGCGGCCGTTGAACAACTCAAGGTCTGGGGCGAACGAACCGGCGCGGAAACGATTTCAAAGGAAACGGGCGCGGACGCCGCCGGCCTCGCCTATGAGGCGCTCGAACGCGCAAAACGCGACGCAGTCGACGTTCTGATGATCGACACCGCCGGCCGTCTGCAAAATAGGAAAGAGCTCATGGACGAGCTCGCGAAAATCGTCCGGGTGCTTAAGAAGCTCGACCCTGACGCGCCGCATTCGACGCTTCTCGTGCTCGATGCGACCGTTGGGCAGAATGCGATCTCGCAGGCGGACGCCTTCCGCGCGATCGCCGGCGTCACGGGTCTCGTCATGACCAAACTCGACGGCACGGCGCGGGGCGGCGTTCTCGTCGCCCTAGCCGAAAAGCACGCGCTGCCCATTCATTTCATCGGCGTCGGGGAAGGCGTCGACGATCTCCAGCCTTTTGACGCCGGCGGATTCGGCAGAGCGCTTGCCGGCCTTTCCTCGCCTGGCAAGCCCGGCTAGATCGAGCTGATGTCAGAGACCGTCACCGGAAAGCGCCTGAGCGGCCGCGCGAAGTTCATGGTCGATTTCGGCCCGCTGCTCGTCTTCTTCATCGGCTATTTTTTCGGCCGGCGGATTGCACCCGTCTTCGGGCGGACGGTTGAGGATGGCGGCGAGCTGTTTCTCGCCGTCGCGCTCTTCCTGCCAGCCTACGCCGTCGCCTTCGCCTACAGCGTCTGGCGTGAGCGTCGGGTCGCGCCGATGCTGCTCGTCAGCGGCCTCGCCATCGGCGTTCTCGGGGCGCTGACCCTCATTCTTCACGACAAGACATTTTTCTTCATGAAGCCGACGATCGTCTATCTGATGTTCGCGGTGACCCTCGCCGGCGGCCTGGCGACCGGCCGCAATTTCCTGAAGACGCTCTTTGACGGAGCGCTGCATTTGCCGGACGCAGCCTGGCGCGTGCTGACGAAGCGCTATGTCTGGTTCTTCGGCGCGCTCGCAATCGTCAATGAAATCGCCTGGCGCTACCTGACCCGCGATTGCGATCTTTCAGCCGCCGCGCACTGTGCGGGCGAGGCGCAGTGGGTCAATCTCAAGATCTGGGGGTTCACGATCGTCAACGTCGCCTTCGCGCTCGCCCAGGCGCCATTCATCGCCAAACACGCAGAGGAAGCGCCAAAGGAGACCGCCTAAAGACCGTCGACGGGATTGGCGTAGGGCGGAAATCCGGAACGCGCCTCGCTGTCCCTCCATTGACGAAGCGCCCAGCCGACGGTTGGGAAGGCGAGATCGGGCCAGGGAATGTCCGCCCAAGAAAATAGCGCGACTTCGAGGCTTTCCGGACCGGGCGCATATTCTGCGCTTTCAAGCGTGCCGCGGAACATGATCTGGACCTGCGAAATCCTCGGCACGCTGTAGACCGCAAGCACCTGATCGAAGACCGGTCGAACGCGCGCCTCCTCCCAGGCTTCCCGCCGCGCGCCGTCCTCAACGCTTTCGCCGATTTCAAGGTAACCGGCCGGCAGCGTCCAAAAGCCGCGCCTCGGCTCGATGGCGCGCCGGCACAGCAGCAGCCTGCCGCCATGCGTGAGAACGGAACCGACGACGATTTTCGGATTGCGATAATCGATGAACCCGCAATGGCCGCAAATGTCGCGTTCGCAATCGTCATCCTGCGGCTTCGCCTTGATGAAATGCGGCTCGAGCTTGCGGGTGTCGTTCATCGCTGCGCTCCTTTGTCGCCGCCCGAATAATCCCGTCTGCGGATCGTCCGCGCAAGGCGCAATTCGAATTGTGATCAAAGCGTCATTGAAAAATCGCCGGTTACGGACGATATTCCTTGACGCAAGAGGCGATAAAGTGAAGACCGTGCGCGCCGGGCCCCGACGCGCAAAACACGATCGCCGCAATGACCAGTTTAAGCGCGCCCCGCGCCGCACTCACCAGGGAGAATTGACCGATGGCAAGCTACGATCTCAGAAAATCGCCGGGCCACCTTTTGCGCCGCGCGCAGCAATATGCGCATGATCTTTATTCAAGCGCGGTCGGGCCGACCGGCCCGACGCCGCGCCAGTTTGAAGTCCTGCATGTCGTCGCCAACAATGCCGGCCTCAGCCAGACCGATCTCGTGCGCGCCACCGGCATCGACCGTTCGACGCTCGCCGACATGATTGCCCGCATGTTGAAGAAAGGGCTTTTGTCCCGTTCACGCACGAAAGAAGATGCGCGCGCCAACGCGGTCAGCATCACTGCGGCCGGGAAGCGTGTCCTCAGCTCCGCAATGTCGAGTGTTGCGCGCGCGGAAACGGCGGCTCTCAACGTGCTGCCGAAAGGCCAGCAGGCGGGCTTCATGAAAGCGCTTTCCGCTTATGCCGAAGCGCTCGACAAGCTCGCCGACAGCGAAGCGCCGAAAGCCAAGCGCAGCAGCAAGAAAAAAGCGCCCGCCCGCAAGAAAGCGCCGGCGCGCAAGAAGAAAAAAGCGCGCCGCGGCCGCTGATCGCAGCAATTTGTCAAAGCAAGCGGCCGCCCTCTGGGGCGGCCGTTTCTTTTGCGCGCCTATCGGCGGTTCTGCGCAAGCCCCGCAAGAGACATGCGCCGTTCATGCCCGCCGAGCGTCAGCATGCGATCGTACATGACAATCGCAGCGGCGACGGAGAGATTGACGCAAAAGCGTGTCGGGATTTTCACAATATGCGCGCAGCGCGACTTGGCCGCTTCGGAAAGGTCGCCTTTTTCCGGGCCTAGAAGGTAGGCGGCGTTGAGCGGATGCGGGAAGGTCGGCAGATCGACGGCCCGCTCGTCAAGTTCGACGCCGACGAGAACGCATTGTTTGGGCAGCGTCATCTCCTCAACGCCCGCCCATTCATAGAGCGGCACATGCGCCGCGCTTTTTGAAGTGTCGGAGAGCGCTGCCTCACGCGCCTTGAGGCGCGAGCCGAGCGTGAAGATGAAACTCGCCCCAAAGGCGTGCGCCGTGCGCATGACGGCGCCCAGATTCATCTGCTTGGAAATTCTTTCCGACCCGACGCCGAAATAGCCGCGCATCGCGTTGTTTCCTCTCGCTGCGCCCCGCATTGACTTTCAAAAGCGCCGATACGCATTCTGCGCCATGCATTCCGAATACTTCAATACGCCGGCGGGCGCCTATTTCCTTTCTCACTCGGTCGGCCTTATGCCGCATGCCGCAAGGCGAGAGATAGACGAGTCCTTTCTCGCGCCGTGGGCGGCGGGCGAAACCGGCATCTGGGACAAATGGCTCGCGATCGCCGACCGGTTCCGTGAAAGTCTCGCCCCGCTGATCGGCGCACAGGTGTCGGATATCTGCCCACAGACGAATATTTCGAGCGCGCTTTCAAAAATCCTCTATTCGTTGAAACCTGCGGCCGGACGAAAAAAGATCGTTCTCTGTGAAGAGGATTTCCCAACGGTCGGCTTTGCACTCAGCCGTTGCGGGCAGCTTGGCCTTGAACCCGTCTTCATCAACAGCGGGCGGCATCTCGTCGATCCCGACGCCTGGAGCGAAGGCTTCGGTGACGACGTTCACATACTCCATGTCACACATGTTTTTTCAAATCTCGGCCTTAAATCGCCGGTCCGAGAAATCGTCGCGCGCGCGCGTTCAAAAGGCGTCATCACGATTGTCGACGCCGCTCAGTCGGCCGGCGCAGTTGCCGTCGACGCCGCCGCGTGGGGGGCCGATTTCTTGACGGGGACATCGCTCAAATATCTTTGCGGCGGCCCCGGCGCAGCGTTCTTATGGGTCAATCCGGAGATCGCCGGCAAATGCGCGCCGGTCGATGTCGGCTGGTTCAGCCATGAAAATCCATTTGAATTCGACATTCGTCGTTTCCGCTACGCGAAAGGCGCAACACGCTTCTGGGGCGGCACGCCGTCCGTCGCGCCGCTCGCCGCCGCCCTTGCAGGCGCAAAGCTTATCGGAAGCGCCGGCGTTCGAGGTATCGAAACGCATAATCAGTCTTTATTCGACCGCGTGACGAAAAAAATACCGGCGACAAGTTTTCTGTCGCATACCGCAAAGGGCGAGCGCGGCTCATCATTTATCATTCGTCCTGCGCGCAAGGCCGACGCGGCGGCGGCGATGCGCGAGGCGAATATCGCCTTCGACGAACGCGCCGGCGGCCTGCGCTTCTCGCTCCACCTCTACAATGACGAAGCCGATGTCGACCTGCTCGCCGACACGCTGACGCCATTCCTCTAAAGGTCGAGCGTCAACAAGACCGGCGCATGATCGGAAGGCCGTTCCCAGCCGCGGCAATCATCGCGGATCGAAAACGCCTTGCGTCCCTTTGAGAGGGCCGCCTTTTCAAGCGCCGGCGTCACCCAGATATGATCAAGGCGGCGGCCGCGATTGGAGGCGCGCCAGTCTGCAGCGCGATAAGACCACCAAGTGTAGACCTTTTCAGGCTCGGGAATGACCTCACGCGCGACATCGATCCACCGGCCTTCCTTGATCGCCGCATTCATCAGATCGACCTCGACAGGCGTATGGGAGACGACGTTCAATAGCTGCTTATGCGACCAGACGTCGTGCTCGCGCGGCGCGACATTGAGATCGCCGACAAGGATTTCCTTGCGACGCGGCCGGTCGCTGAACCGGCCGGCGAGGTCTCGCAGAAAATCAAGCTTGTGGGCGAATTTGTCGTTTTCATCCGGATTCGGAACATCGCCGCCAGCCGGAATGTAGAAATTGTGAAGCCGAACGCCGCTGGGAAGGCTCACCGCGATGTGGCGCCGATCTTGTTTCCCGCAAAACTGCTCGGCCTTTTCATCCTTGATTGGAAGTTTCGAAACGATAGCGACGCCATGATAGCCGGGCTGGCCTGAGACAGCCTGGTGTCCATAGCCGGCGGCTTTCAGCGCCTTGGCGGGAAACTGGTCATTGGCGCATTTGATCTCCTGCAGACAGAGAACGTCCGGCTTTTCCTCCTTCAGGAACTGGAGAACGAGCTCAATGCGCAGGCGTACGGAATTGATGTTCCAAGTGGCGATTTTCATGGCGACGAGCATGGTTGCTGCGGGCGGGCGACCATAACGATTGACGCGGCGCGCGCAACTCATCATCTGTCACGACGGATGGTGCATGTTGATCGATTCCGCATTATTGCCTGACGGCCTTTCCGCGACGAGCGCGGCGATCGTCATTTTTTCGAGCTTTTTCACGTCGGCGCTCACCGCGTCTTTCGGCCTGGGCGGCGGTCTCGCTTTGCTCGCCGTGATGAGCGCATTGATGCCTGCGAGCGCCGTCATCCCCGTTCACGGCGTCGCGCAGCTCGGCTCAAATGCTAGCCGGCTCGCCCTGCAACGAAAATCAGTCGTCTGGCCGATCGCCCTTTGGTTCATCGCCGGGTCGATTGTCGGTTCAGCGATCGGCGCGCGTCTTTACGTCGAAATTCCCGAAGCGCTTCTCCAAGCGCTTATCGGCGCATTTGTTCTCGTTACGGTATTCGGCCCGCAGCCGAAGGGCTTTGCACCCGGCGTCAAAACCTTCTTCGCCACCGGCGCGGCGAGCGCGCTCCTGTCTATGTTTGTCGGCGCGACCGGGCCGATCGCGGCCTCAATGCTGCGCGTGACAAAACTCGACAAGCTGAAGACGGTCGCGACCCATGCGGCAGCGATGGCCGGCCAGCACGCGATCAAGAGCCTTGCGTTCGGCTTTATCGGTTTCGCTTACGCCGACTGGGCGTTTGTGATCGCAGCGATCATCATGGCCGGTTTTCTTGGCGCAGCGGCGGGAACACGCTTGCTGCACGCCCTTCCGGAAGAAAAATTCCGCAAGGGATTCACGCTCGTGCTGACATTCTTCGGTTGCTACCTGATCGGCACGGCGCTGCTTCAGCTCTTCTGAACGTCTCAAAAGAGATTGAACGACGAGCCGATGACGCCGACCGGCCAGCGGCCGAACTCGAATAATCTGAACTTCGCCGTAAACGGATGATCGTCAGCGTCAAATCCGGGATCGGCGGCGGCGATAAGAACAAGCGCAGCCTGATGAGCGGCCTGAACGGCGGCGCCGACGGCGAGCTGCTTTTGCGCTTCATCCTCGACATCCCAGATGAAGCTCGCCTGCTCCATCGATTCCGTCGCGGGCGCTGACACGCGATCAGCGATCATCGTCATCGCAATCCGCAATGCGTCTTCCGACAGGAATTCGAGCGCCTTGCCCGTAAGGTCCGCGCGCAACAGTTCTTCCGCCTCCCAGGCAGGGCTGTTCCAGTCGATATTTTCGGCCGCCGCCGCGGCATCGTCCCAGTCGACGAGAATAGCGACATCAGCATCCGGGAAACCGAGACCGTCCGTATACGTGTTCGCCGAGGCCCGCGCGCCCGGGGTCAGCGGCTCGCCGAGATTGGCGAACCAGGGGATACGGGTGAGCGCTGCGGAAAAGCGGCGGATGCGGGCGAGCGCCGGCAATTCGCGCTCCAGCGCCTCAATGTCCCGTTCGTCCATCAGGGAGGGCTCCTTTCAGCCGCTCATACCGCGTCGCAAAGAAAAAAGCGCCCGATCCTTGGAAGGACCGGGCGCTAAGCTGCGCTGTTGCGCCTACGCCGGGAGGGGATATTCCGGCGACGTCAGGCGACGAACGGACCTGCTAGCGGGGGGGCAACGCCGGTCCGAAACAATGTCACCCACGCAGTGTTACTCTAACGCCTCACAGACGAACTTTTCAATAGGGGGAGAGAAAAAAAGCTTGCCTGTGGTGATCCTACATACGGATTCGTGATCGGCTCTCTATTTATTAATGAACGCGCCGCCCGCCTCAGGCGCCCGGAAAAGGCGATTTTCGAGTTTGGGGCCGTCGACGACGCTCTGCAACGCGACGACGGTGACACCGCCTTGCGGATCGCGGATCGCCCATTGCTCAATCGAGAGGGTCGGCGCGGAAAGGATGAGCGTGATTTCGCCTTCCGTTTCCTCGTCGATGGAAGCGTAAGTGATTGCGACGGCGTCCTCTGCGCGCTCGACCGATTTCAACGTCGCATCGCCGATATCGATCTTCTTGCTGAGCAGGAACTTCAGCGGGGTTTTCTTCAGCGGATAGGAGTCCGTCGTTTCGAGCTCCGCGTTTTCCACATAGACAAGGCCGCCAGTGGCGACGATCGTGATCGGCGACGGCTCATCATAGTCGAAACGAACCTGTCCCGGCCGGCGCAGATAGAACTTTCCGGTCGCGACGGCGCCGTTTGGCGCGGTCTGGACAAAATCGCCGGAAAGCGTCGTCAGCCCTTCAAGATAACGCAACACCTTGTCCGCGACGGCCGCATCGGTTTCCCCGTCGAACGGCAGAGCGGCGGCGGGCGCGGGATCCGGCTTCGGCGTCGCAGCGGCCAGCCTGACCGGTTCTTTCACGGCCGGCGCTGGCTGCGCCGTCACCGGCGCGCTTTCCTTGACGACTGTTTGCGCAGAAATTTCAGCCGCTTGCATCAGGAGCGCCGGGGCGGGGGCCGCGGCAGGCGCGCCCAGCGACACCGCGGTCTCCGCCACAAGGACGGCGATGGTCGGCAAAAAAGCGTTGAGCATTCGCGTTCCTCGGTTGCCGGCGGGCATACCCGCCATGTTTGACGATCCTAATCCAGACGCGAGTGGAAAAGACGGCGGCCTCTTGCCCCAATTATGGCGGCGGCCCCGCCCCGCTCACAAATGCGAGAGACGTCAGCCGAGCGCCAGCACTTCCTCATCACTCAGAGGGCGGGCCTCGTCGACCAACATGATCGGGATGCCGTCGCGCACCGGATAGGCGAGGCGCGCCTTGCGGCTGAGAAGCTCGCCTGCCTCTTTGCGATAAACGAGACGGTCCTTCGTCGCGGGACAGACGAGAATTTCAAGAAGCTTCGGATCAACTTCCTTGAGGCGCGGCGTTTCTTCCATGAGTTGCGGTCTCTTTATTGAACGATCTGGCCTTCCGGCGCGTCGCCGCCCATGCGCATCAGCGCGATGAGGCAATCAACGCGGTCGGCGACGGTCGGGGCTTCCAGCAGCGCCTGTTTTTCATTCGGCGCGAAAGGACACCCCATCGCGAGGGAATTGACGAGGGCGTCGGTCGGCGCTTCCGCGGCGGCTTCCCAATCGGTGCTGAGGTTTTCCGTATCAAGATAAAGCCGCATCGCCTCGAAGAGACGGTCGCGATCGACGCTTTCGGCGGTTTCATCGACATCGGCGTCAGCGACGAACGCGGCGTAGTCGGCCTCCGCCTGCCGATATGGCGTGTCGACTGAAAGTTCCTGCGCAATGTGGAAGCGCAGCGTGCCGGTCAGGGTGATCAGATATCGCCCATCGCCAGTTTCTGAAAAGGATGTGATCCGGCCGGCGCATCCGACGCCGTAAAGCGGCGCGCCCGTCGTTTCATCATCACGCGGCTGGATCATGCCGATCATGCGCGCGCCGGCGAGCGCATCGTCTACCATGCGCAGGTAGCGCGGCTCGAATATGTTCAGCGGCAGCTGCCCGCGCGGCAACAAGATCGCGCCGGCCAAAGGGAAGATTGGGATAATAGACGGCTGTTCGCGCCCGTGGACGCGCAAGGTCTTTCTTTGAGGGCTCGCACCGCCCATTACGAGAACATCAGCGATGAAAGGCGGCGGCGCCCGCTCAGCGTCTCGGGATGTTTGGGGCCAAGCGCATCGAAAATCGTCAATAGCTTCTTCCGCGCCGCCTCTTCATTCCAGGCGCGATCGGCGGCGAATATGGAAAGCAATTCATCGATGGCGCCTTCCATGTCGCCGCGCCCTGCGAGCGCTTCGGCAAGCTCCATGCGCGCAGCGTAGTCCTTCGGGTTATCCGACGCGCGGCGCTTCAACTGTTCGATGTCACCCGAAGCCTTGCCCGCCAATTCGATCTGCGCCCAGACGGAACTAAGCGCCGCATCGCCTTTCTTCGCCTCAGGCGCAAGCGCCAGGACCTCGCGGGCGCCGTCAATATCGCCGGTCGCGAGCCGGCATTTGGCGAGCCCGGCAAGCGCCCTCAGGAAAACTTCATCCCCGGCTTCTTCCGAAATCTGGGCGACGTCTGCAAAAGCCTGCGCCGCCGATGCGACGTCGCCCGCGGCGAGCGCTTCCTCGGCGGCGTCTAGAACGGCGGCGAAATCAGGGGCGTCCTCACCGGGGCTTGCGGCGCCTGACAGCCGGTCGATAAACGCCTTGATCTGACTTTCAGGAATGGCGCCCTGGAAGCCGTCGACGGGCCGGCCCTGGAAAAAAGCGTAAACCGTCGGCACTGACTGGATCCGCATCTGGGAGGCGAGCATCTGGTTCTTGTCGATGTCGATCTTGACGAGCCGCACGGCGCCGTTCGCTGTGGTCACCGCCTTTTCAAGCGCCGGCGTCAGCTGGCGGCAGGGCCCGCACCATTCCGCCCAGAAATCGACAATCACCGGCGTCGTCATCGACGCCTCAAGCACATCGCGCTCGAAGGTTTCTATCGTTGCGTCCTTGATCAGGCCGCTTTTGGCGGGTTTCGGGTCGCCTGTCACAATGCTCATAAATTCCTGCCTTTTCGCGCTTCCTAAATGAGGTCGCATGGCGTGGAACGCAACGCCCCCGGCGCATTTTCAACCCGCAGCGGCGCCTTCGCCCGGATTCGCCATGTCGACGATCCGCGGCTCGAAGCCGCAAGCCCGAATGAATTTGACGAGATCGGCGGGATCAACTTCGGTCGATGCGGTGTTTTCTAGCGGATGAAACCAGACAGTCGGCCAGCCCATCAGCGCCCTGTCGACTGCGACTTCGTGGATCGCCCGCGCGCTTTCATTGATGAGCGCAAATGGCGTCACGGCGCCCGGAATGACTCCGAGAGTCGCGGTCATGAGATCCGGCCTGCCGAAAGACAGCCGCCCTTTCGAGCCCGCCGCCCGCCCATAGGCGACGATATCGACGTCGGTGTCGCAGTGGCAGACGGCGAGGAACAGCCGGTCTTTCTTGTCCTTCAGAAAGAGGTTTTTCGAGTGCCCGCCGGGCATCGAGGCCTTGTAGCCGCGCCCTTCCTCGACCGTGAAAATTGGCGGGTGGTCGATCGTTCTGTGCGCAACGCCGATCCTGTCCAGAAATTCAAATAGGTCGCTTCTGGTTTTCGCCATCGCCCTTTCCGACACCGCCTTACGACCGCTGAAATAGCGATTTGAAGCGCCTTGCCAATAGGGAGGCCCTCGTGCATATAGCGGTCCCCGCCGCGGGGCTTACCCTGCGGCGCGCCAGTGAGCGGGCGTAGCTCAGGGGTAGAGCATCACCTTGCCAAGGTGAGGGTCGGGCGTTCGAATCGCCTCGCCCGCTCCATTTTTCAGATTTTATGCGCGTGAAGCGCGCCGCTTTTCGGGCGGGCGCCACCGGCCCTGTCCGGCGCGCCGCATTCGGCGATCCGGTTCGCGCCGGCTGCCGGTCGCTCGGGTTCATTCCGGCGCCGTAATTGCGATTGGCGGCCTTTGAGACGATTATCCATATGCGGGACGAGCCTTGGGGGCGTCGAATGCTTGAAGAGTTTCTCATGAAGAAGCGCTCCTATGAGATGTGGGCGGCGCTTCTGATCTTGATGGCGGTGATCGCCGCCATCGTCTTGTTCGGCGCTTTGGTTGAAAAAGGGGCTACCGAGGACCGCGCGCCGGCGGCGGCGCGCGCCGCTTATTTTATCGCGCGCCTGCCGGCGAATGCAAAAGGGCTCATCGACGACGCCCTTTCAGGCGCCAATCCGCGTCTTGCGGACGCTCAACGCTTCGACGGTGTGGCCGGATTTGAACGGCTCGCTCCAACCGACGCGCCGGGCGCCATGCTCGCCCTGTCGCGCTATGACGGGAATGCAAAACGGGGCGTCATCGAATTTCTGGACATCAGAGATGGACGCGTTCTCTCGCGGTTGACGCCGGACATAAGCGCGATCAATGCGCAGTCGACGGCGCATGCCGAATTCATAAAGCTTGCCCGCGACAGGGGGCCAAGCCGTTACCTGCCAACCCACCCCCTTCCCACGGAAGACGGCGGCGTCGTCTTCAACGGCATGTATACGCCGCTTGTCCGGCTTGACGCCTGCGGAAATATCGTCTGGGTTCTGAATGTTGTCTTCCATCATTCGATCGAGAAAGACGCCGACGGGAATTATTGGGGTCCATCGCTGCGGATGCCAGCCGCTGTGCGCCTTATGCCCAAGTCATTCCTTGACGATTCAATCGCCGAAGTATCGCCGGACGGGCGCCTGCTCTATCAAAAATCGGTCGCCGACCTCTTGATCGAAAACGGCTATCGACGTCTCGTATATTCAGTACCGCAATACACGTCAGACCCGCTACACCTCAACGACATCCAGCCCGTCCTGAAAAGCGGTCCCTACTGGAAAAAGGGCGACTTATTCATCAGCCTGCGTCACCCTTCGGCGGTGCTTCTTTATCGGCCCGCGACGAATAAAATTCTGTGGCTCAAACAGGGTCCGTGGCTCTTCCAGCACGATGTCAATATTATCGACGATCATCGCATTTCCGTCTTCAGCAACAATATGACCTATCAAAAACGCGGTCGGGCGAGCGTCGAAGACAATGAGATCATTGTTTTCGATTTTTCCAGCGGAAAGCTGAGCGAGCCGTGGCGTTCAGGATTTGAGAAAAACGAAATTCGAACCCTCAGCGAAGGGCGTGGGCGCGTGCTGGCTAATGGTGAGGTATACGTCGAAGAGCAAAATTACGGCCGCATTCTTCAGATGAACGCCGCCGGAGACGAGCGCTGGAGGTATGTCAACCGTGCGGCGGACGGCCGTGTCTATCAAGTCGGGTGGACGCGTTACCTCCCGCCGACAATTGCCGCGCCGCTTCGCAAAGCGCTCGCCGAACGCCAATGCGGCGCTGCATAATCATGACGAATGATACGAGAACGCTTTCGCAGATTGTCATGAACTCCTTTTTTCGCGACCGCTCTCAGACCGCCCGCTATGTGATGGCGACGCTTGCCTGTGCGGCGCTTTATTTCGCGGTCGCCGCCCGCGGGATACTCACCGCCGGCCGTCACCCGGATGACTGGCGCCAGCTTGGCGAAGGATCATCCATCTGGCTCTCAGATGAAGGCCGCTGGGCGATGGACCTGCTCTTTCGCGCGCTTTTCAGCGAGCAGCCATTCCTGTCGCTTCAGACGATTGCGGCGTTCGGCTGTTTCCTGTGGATTTCATACCTGCTGGCGCGTCATGCCGCGCCTGCGCCATGGCGGGCGGCGGCGATGGCGGCGATTTTCGCGCTCGGCGTCAACCATCCCTATCTTTGCGACGCGCTTCATTTCGACTCGCACGTTTTCGCCTATCCGCTTGCGCTTGCGCTGTCTGCGACGGCTTTTGATCTCATTGCTCGTAAAGCCGCGCGCGGGTTTGCGCACAGCGCCGCCGCCGTTCTCATCGGCGCGCAGCTGCTCGCGCTCAGCCTCGGCCTCTACCAGTCCTATGCGATCTTCGGATTGATGGTACCTGCGCTCATCGCCATGAGAGGAACAAGCGCTTCAATCGCATCGCTTGTCCGTCTCGGCGCTCTTTCACTTGCTGTCATTATCTTGGGAGTCGCGATCGGTTCGATCGAGCGGACGCTTTATGTCGACCTGACAGGCGCAGCCAAAGGCGCCGCCCGATTTGCCCCGGCGGACATTTCCATATTCCTGCAAAAGCTTGTTGATGCGCCTGAATTCTACAAACGTCTCTTCACCGGCGGATTGCTGCATATGCCGTCTCTGACCCGGATAGCGCCTGCCGCGCTAATAGCCGCGACGGCCGCGGCGGCGGGTGCGCTGATTGTCATTCGCGCCTTAGACCCGCAACGCGCAATGCAACGTTTCATGAATGCGCTGCCGGCGATGGCCGGATCA
>JAGRED010000365.1 GCA_020446725.1 Parvularculaceae bacterium
ACAGCCGCCGCGGCCTCCACGCTTCACTTATCGTTCGCTGCAAGATCCCGCTCGATCCAGGCGATAACAGCACTGAGCGGTTTTTCCCGTTCAAGGTCGGCGAATACCATGTGCCAGCTTTCCGGGAGCGAGATCACCTCGGCGGTCTCGGGCAGCCGCTCAGCCACGCGTCTCAATATTTTCGACGGAATGATTTCATCCTTTTCGCCGATCAGCATCAGCATATCGCCGGCGACATCATCCGATGCGTCATAGGCTTCACCCATGATCCGTTCGACGCCGAGTATGGCGTCAAGGCGCGTTTCCTTGATGATCAGCGGGTCTTCATACATGGCGCGCAGAAACTCGATATTGTCGGACGCCTGACGTCCTGCACGCTCGCCGGTCAGCGTCTTGCCCGGCGCAAAGCTCGCTGCGAGATTGAGCGTTGCGCGGTAGAATATAGGCATGCTGGCGCCGCCCCATACGCCGGGCGCGCCTAAAATGACTCCGTCGACGTCAAGCGGCGCGTCGCGCATCGCCGTCAGGATAACGGCGCATCCCATCGAATGCCCGACGACATAAACGGGAATTGTCGGCGCTGAAGCATGAACGGCTGCGATGACTGCGCGCAAATCCTGGCGCAGCGTATCGCCGCCCGCCCAGCGGCCAAACGCCGGCGAACGACCGAATCCGCGCTGGTCATAGGCGTAAACGGAAATGCCGCGCGCCGACCAATAAGGGCCGGCATAGGTGAAAGCCGCCGCATAATCGTTCATGCCGTGAACGGCGACGATCGCCGCTTTGGGTTCGCTCGCCACCCATGAAGTGAGGCCGAGCCGGGCGCCGTCGACGCTGACGACAGCGTCTTGCTCAAGACGCGGCGCGCCGGACGCCGGCGGCGCATCGGGGAACGAAACGCAAGCGGAAAGCATCGCAGCAATCAGGACGACGATCGCAACACGAGGGATCATTCCGCGGCCTTAACCTCTGGCGGGCTCGCCTCGATTCGATCGATCGCAGATTCAAGGCCCGCAAGGCCTTTTCCGATTCCATCGCGCTCCGCCGCGCTCATCGCATCGAGCAGCCGCGCTTCATAGCTAAGCGCGATCGCCGCGACGCGCTCGGAAAGCGTGCGGCCTTCCGGAGAGAGGCTGATGGCGGAGACACGCCGATCCGCCGTCTGCTCTCGGACGATCAGACCCTTCGCTTCAAGCGAGGCGACCGCCCGGCTCACCGCCATTTTATCCATCGGCGTTCGCGCAACGACATCTCGCGCCGCGATCGATGAATCCTGACTGATCACCGCGAGAACGCGCCATTCAGGAATGGTGAGACCTTCATCTGCATAAGCCGCGCCGAGCTTTTCGCTCATCGCCCTAGCCATCACGGCGATGCGGTAGGGCAAAAACGAAGCAAGCTTCAGCCCGTTTGCGCCCGGCGGCGGTTCGCTCATGCGGTCTCTTTCAGCACCCCGCGACGGATCTGATCGAGTTCGATCGATTCAAACAAGGCGCGGAAATTTCCTTCGCCGAAGCCTTCATTGCCCTTGCGCTGAATGATCTCGAAAAAGATCGGTCCGATCGCATCCTGCGTGAATATCTGTAGCAAAAGACCCTGCCCCTGGGTCGGCGCGCCGTCGATCAGAATATGGTTCTTCTGCAGGCGTTCCAGATCTTCCCCATGATCGCCGACCCGCTCCTGAACGCCGTCATAATAGGTCCCGAGCGTTGACTGGAATGGAACATCCCGACCTCGGAGATCTTCAACCGTCGAATAAATATCACTCGTGCCGAGGGCGATATGCTGGATGCCTTCGCCATTATAGCGCTCGATGAATTCTTCAATCTGGGATTTGTCGTCCTGGCTTTCATTGAGCGGAATTCTGATCTTGCCGCAGGGGCTCGTCATCGCCTTTGAAACAAGGCCGGTCAGCTTTCCTTCAATGTCGAAGTATCGAATCTCGCGGAAATTGAAGATTTTCTCATAATACTCCGCCCACAGATTCATATTGCCGCGGCGCAGATTGTGCGTCAGGTGGTCGATATAGGTGAGGCCCGCCGAATTCTTGTTCGGATCAGCGCCTTTGACCGGTTCGAAATCGACATCGTAGATCGAACGCGCGCCGTAGCGGTCGACAAGATAGACGTGAAGGCCGCCGATTCCCTCGATGCCCGGAATGTTGAGTTCCATCGGGCCGGTCTTCGCTTCGATCGGCTTCGCGCCGCGCTTGATCGCCTCGCGGAAGGCGTAGGCCGCATCTTTGACGCGGAACGCCATCGCATTGGCGCCCGCGCCATGCTGGTTTCGAAAGGCCGCCGGCTGGCCGCCTGTTTCGCGGTTCAGGAGGAAATTGATGTCGCCTTGCGCGTAATGAATGACGTCTTTCGAGCGGTGCTTGCCGACCGCGGTGAACCCCATCCGCTCGAAAAGCGCCGCGAGCGCATCGGGGTCAGGCCCCGTATATTCTACAAATTCAAAACCATCGGTGCCGAGCGGGTTTTCAAAGAGATCGGCCATGTCGGGCTCCAGCTTCGCTTTCGCCCGATTAGTAACATATGTTACCAATTTGATTCAACCC
>JAGRED010000366.1 GCA_020446725.1 Parvularculaceae bacterium
CAGCAAAATGAAGACACGACACTTTCGCGCGGAGAACCTGCGATCAATCTCCATGCTTCTCGCCGCCGCTTCGGTTCTCCTGTTCGCGGGGGCTGAGGCGAATGACGAAAAGCGCTGGACGGCGGAACAACAGGAAATCATCGCCCTGCTCGAAAACGGCCCGATGGGAATCGAAACGGATTTCGAAGCGTGGGAGAACGAATTCCACGAGGACTGGACCGTCTGGTTCGTCGGCCAGCCTGAAGTCCGCGCCAAGCCCGGCCACATGGCGGGCGTGCGCGATTACATTGGACGAGGCGCAAAGGTTATTTCCTACACCGCGCAGTTCGCCGATATCGCCGTCAATGGCGACACGGCCGTTGCGCGGTTCAACGCGATCGAGAAACTGCAGAACCCGGACGGTTCGCCGCGGACGGTCAACTACGCCAGCACAGACTTTCTCGTGAAAGTCGACGGCGAATGGAAGATCCGGACAACGACCGTCGCGCATCTTCCCGAAGAAGAAAGCGCCCCCGAACCGCGCGGATAGCCGCCGCCCTATCGCGTTCGCCGGCGCCGGTCCCTCGAGGCCCGCAGGCCTCGCAAAATCCCGCTTTTACGCGGCGTCGGGGCCCCGCGCTCGACCCGCCCCCTCGCCAAGCCGGACCTGAGCGGCTATAGAGCCGCCAAAATCAATCCCCGCAATCGAGACGAGACTTATGAAAATCGCCGGCAACGCCATCCGTCAGGGCATGGTGATCGAATACAAGGGCAAGCTCTGCGTCGTGATCCGCGCCGAACACCGCACGCCCGGAAACCTTCGCGCCTTCAACCAGATCGAGATGCAGGACATCATGTCCGGCACCAAATACAATGACCGCTTCTCGGCGTCGGAAATGGTCGAGCGCGCGCGTCTTGAGCAGAAAGACCATCAATATCTTTACGATGAAGGCGACATGCTCGTCTTCATGAACAGCGAGACCTATGAGCAGATCTCGATCCCGCAGTCGATGATCGGCGATCAGGCGGCGTTCCTTGAACCCAACATGACGGTCGTGATCGAATTCCATGAAGAGCGCCCGCTCGGCGTGACGCTCCCCGAAACGACGATCCAGACGATCAGGGAAACCGAACCGACCGTGAAAGGCCAGACGGCGTCTTCGTCCTACAAGCCCGCCATTCTTGAGAATGGCGTGCGCGTGATGATCCCGCCTTATCTTTCCGAAGGCGAGCGCATCGTCGTCCGCATCGCCGACACCGAATATGTCGAGCGCGCGAAAGAATAGCGCTTGGCGACCTGCGCCGTCATCCCGGACGCTTCGCAGCGCGTCATTTCATGCCGCGCCGCATCCGGGAAGACGCTGAACGATTGAGGGTGATTGAATGACGCACCCCCTGATCGACGGTCTCGCGACATCGCCTGACGTCTTCATTCATCAGTTCGATGTCGCGCAGGATCGTGCGCTGGTCATTCGTATGACGGCGGACCAGCGCCGCAAGGCGAGTTTTCTCGACGATCGCGTTCTCGGGGCCGGCGTTGAAGGCGGCTGGGCCGCTTGGCCGGAGATCGAGCCCGCGGCGCGGCGCGCGCCTAAAGCGACCCCCTCATTCATCTTTCATATCGGCCATTGCGGCTCGACGCTGATTTCCCGCCTTATCGAGGAAGCGACGGGCGTTCGCTCCCTGCGCGAACCGAACGCGGTCAGGACGCTCGCGACGATCGCGGACGAAGTCGCCGAAGGGCTCAGCTGCTGGAGCGCCGAAACATTTCGCGACCGCCTGGCGCTTTACCTCAACACGGCCGCATCGGGCGCGCCGACGCTCATCAAGGCGACGAGCTGGTGCGGCGATCTCGTCAATCATACGCAAGGCCCGGCGCTGTTTTGTCATTCGAAACCGGGCGCCTATGTCGCGACGATGCTCGGCGGCGCGAACAACCCCATCGATCTTAAACTCAACGCGGCGATCCGCTTGCGACGGCTGCGCCGCTTATGCGGCGATCCTCATTTCAGCGACATTGCGAAACTCTCGCCCGGCGCGCTTGCGGCGATGAGCTGGGCCGCCGAAACGGCGACAATGGCCGGCATTGACGCAAAAGACGCCGCGCGCCTTCACGCAATCGATTTCGAGAGGTTCCTGTCAGGCGCCGCCGATGCGCTTGCGGCAGCCATCGCCCATCTCGGCCTTTCCTCATCCGCCGACACGATTGCGGCGACGCTGTCGGGTCCGCTCATGCGCACCTATTCCAAGGACGCCTCATTCGATTATTCCCCGGCCGACCGGCGCATGCTGCTCGCGGAATATGAAGCCGCGCACAAGGATGAGATCGCGCGCGGACGCAAATGGCTCGACGACGCCGCAAAGGCGCATCCGCCGATCGCCGCCGGGCTCGCCCGTTTCGGCTGAGATTGCGAAAGCCGGACCGGTCGCCTATCGATGGGCGATGACCGATACGCCCCCCTTCACCGTCCAGATTGTTCCCGTTACGCCATTTCAGCAGAACTGCTCGATCATCAAGGCGGCGAGCGGCAAGGCCGCCGTCGTCGATCCGGGCGGCGAGCCGGACAAGATCATGGCGGCGGCCGAACAAATGGGCGCGAAGATCGAAAAGATCTGGCTGACGCACGGCCATCTCGATCACGCAGGAGCGGCGGAGGAAATCAAACGCCGCACCGGCGCGCCAATCGAAGGTCCGCAGAAGGAAGAAGTCTTCTGGCTGTCGCAGATCCGCGAATCCTGGCGCAAATTCGGCGTCGAAGACGGCGAGGATTGCACGCCGGACCGCTGGCTTGAGGATGGCGATGCGCTCGATCTCGACGGGATCAAATTCGGCGTCGTCTACACGCCGGGGCACACGCCCGGCCATGTCGTCATCTTCAACGAAGATGCGCGCATCGCTTTTGTCGGCGATGTCATCTTCGCCGGCTC
>JAGRED010000367.1 GCA_020446725.1 Parvularculaceae bacterium
CAATCGCTCTATAAAGCGCTCGTCGCCGAAAACGCCGCCAAGGGTCGCTGATGAGCAAGCAGAAGTCGCCGCCGCCGAACGAAGAACAGCTTGAATCGCCCGCCTATCGACTGGCGGCGCTCGATCCCGATTTTCTTCTCGCCGACCAGCAACGCGGAATCCGTTTCCTTCTTGAATATGAAAAGGCGGAACAGGCCCTCAAGGCGTGGGGCGTCGAATCGACGATCGTCGTTTTCGGGTCGGCGCGCGTGACGGAAAATGGCGGCGGCGAGCACGCCGTCTGGTATGCAAAGGCGCGCGAATTCGCGAACATCGTATCGCTGCGCGGCGGCGCGCGCGATCGGGACGTCGTGACAGACACACGCATGAATGTCATCGCGACCGGCGGCGGCGGCGGCGTCATGGAAGCGGCGAACCGCGGCGCGCATGAAGCCGGCGCGCCGTCGATCGGCTTCAACATCCGCCTGCCTTTCGAACAGGAGCCCAACCCCTATTCGACGCCGGATCTCACCTTCCAGTTTCACTATTTCGCCATGCGCAAGATGCATCTCGCCATGCGCGCGCGGGCGCTCATCATTTTTCCCGGCGGTTTCGGCACGCTCGATGAATGTTTCGAACTCTTGACGCTCGCTCAGACCGGCAAGGCGCCGAAAATCCCCGTCATCCTTTTCGATAAAGAATTCTGGTCGAAGGCGATCAACTTCAAGCATCTCGTCGATCACGGCACGATTTCGCCGGGCGATCTCGACCTCTTCAATTTCGCGGAAGAGCCGGAAGAAGCCTGGGACATCCTGCTGAAAGCCGGCATCCTTGAGCGGCGCAAACAATGACGACGGTCATTTCAATGTGGTCCGGACCGCGCAACATCTCGACCACGATGATGCGTTCGTTCGGCAATCGCGCCGATACGCGCGCGCTCGATGAACCATTCTACGCCTGTTATCTCGCGCAGACCGGCGCCGATCATCCTTACAGGGCTGAAACGCTCGCCGCTTATCCGAATGATTTCCAGTCCGTCATTCGCTGGATCGACGGAGAAAAGTCGCACCCGACGCTTTTTCTCAAACATATCGCCTATCACCTCGCCGAGGATCAGGGTTTCGGGTTTCTCGAAGGCTGGCGAAACTTCCTGCTGATCAGGGATCCGCGCGCGATGGTCGCGTCTTTTTCCAACAAATATGAAGACGTCACGCCCATCATCCGCAGCTATGAAATTGAGCTGCGCATCTTCGAGCACCTGACCGCGCGCGGCCTTCCCTGCCCGATCGTCGACGCGGCGGACATGCTGACGGCTCCCGAAGCGATGCTGACTTCCCTTTGCGCCGCCCTCGGCGTTTCGTTCGATCCGGCGATGCTCGCCTGGAAGGCGGGACCGCGCCCGGAAGACGGTCCGTGGGCCCCGCATTGGTATGACGCGGTCTGGTCCTCTGACGGGTTCAGGCCCTATGTGGAAAAAAGTCTGACGCTCAACAGCGACTTAGAGTCGGCGGCGGCCGGCGCGGCGGATGCGTATGCGCGCCTTCATGCGGCAAGGCTGACGATCTGACCGCGATGCGAAAGCGCAACATCTGCGCATAATCAGCGCCTTGAGCAACAATTGCGCTTTGTGCCAGTGCGAAGACGACTAGATTGCCCCCTCGATGACAGGCGGCCCCAAGGCGGCCTGCGGCGGTGTGGGACATCTTCAAGGGAACCAGAAACAATGGCTCAGAACCATAAGCTTATCCGCATTTCCTGCGGGATCGCGGCGGCGCTTTCGGGCGTCTCGGCGCTCGCCCTCGCGACGGCCTCGCCAGCGATGGCGCAGGACGGCGACGTGCGCGCCGGCCTCGACGAAATCACCGTCACGGCGCAACGCCGCGAGGAAAACCAGCAGGACGTGCCGATCTCGATCACGACGCTGCCGGAAGAACGCCTCGCCGCGATCCTCGCCGGCGCGGATGACATTCGTGCGCTCGCGACCCGCGTTCCCGGCCTTTATGCGGAATCCTCGAACGGGCGCGTCGCGCCGCGCTTCTACATCCGCGGGCTCGGCAACACGGACTTCGATCTCGCCGCCTCGCAGCCGGTGTCGATCATCATGGACGAAGTCGTGATGGAGAACGTCGTCCTGAAATCATTCCCGCTTTTCGACATCGCGGCTGTCGAAGTGCTGCGCGGGCCCCAGGGAACGCTCTTCGGCCGCAACACGCCGGCCGGCATCGTGAAGTTCGACACGGCGAAACCGAGCGATGAGCAAAGCGGTTATCTTTCTGCGACCTACGGCACGTACAACACGGCGAAAGTCGAAGGCGCGATCGGCGGCCCGCTCACCGACAGCCTCGCCTATCGCGTGTCGATGCTTTACCAGCGCCGCAGCGACTGGATCGACAATGTCGGCGTCATTCAAAACGGCTTCAACCAGATCGACGACGCTTATGGCGGCTTTGAAGATCTCGCCGGCCGGTTCCAGCTCGAATTCGCGCCGGGCGAGAATTTCTCGACGCTTTTGAACTTCCACGGCCGCAGCCTCGACGGCACGTCGGAACTTTTCCGCGCCAACATCTTCACCGCCGGCAGCAACGACCTGAACGGCAATTTCGACCGCGATCAGGTCTTCTACGACGAAGGTGGCGGCAACAAGCAGCACTACAGCAATTACGGCGGATCGGCGAAAATCGCGATCGGCCTCGGCGCAGTGACGCTCACATCGATCACCGCCTACGAGACCGCCAACGGCAAAAGCCGCGGCGACATCGACGGCGGTTCGGGCGCGGCGTTCCTGCCGGACGGATCGTTCCCCGGCTTCATCCCGTTCAATTCCGATACGCAGGATTCGATCGACGATCTCGATCAGTTCACGCAGGAAGTGCGGCTCGCCAGCGACTATGCCGCCGCCTTCAACTGGCAGGCGGGCTTCTTCTATTTCGACAGCGACCTCACCGTCACGACCAACCCGTTCTTTGCGCCGGCCTCAACCGTGCGTCACGACAACCAGAGCTGGGCGGTCTTTGCGCAAGGAAGTCTCGCTCTATCCGAGCGCGTCACCTTCACCGGCGGCGTTCGCTATACGGAAGACGACAAGGACCTCACCGCCGTCGCAGCGAACTTCCCCGTTGCGCCGGTTTCGGTTTCCGACGAGAAAATCAGCTGGGACGCCGCGCTGACGCTTGCGGCCAGCGACGACGTCAATTTCTACGCGCGCATCGCGCGCGGCTTCCGCGCCCCGACCATCCAGGCGCGCGACGTCGCGTTCTTCGGCGCGCCGACGTCGGCGACGTCCGAAACGGTCCTCTCCTATGAAGCGGGCATCAAATCGGAACTCTTCAACAACCGCATGCGCTTCAACGCCGCCGGCTTCTTCTACGACGCCAACGATCTCCAGTTCTCGGCGATCGGCGGCCTCGGCAACTTCAACCAGCTCGTCAACGCCGACGGCGAGGCGTGGGGCTTTGAAGCCGATCTCGAATGGCTGATGTCCGACAACTTCCTGATCACCGGCGGCGTCAGCTACAACGACACGGAAATCACCGAGCCGGGCCTCGCGGTCGCGCCTTGCGGCGGCGGGTGCACCGTTCTCGACACGATCGACCTGAACGGCAACGCCGTCATCACCGGCAATCCGTTCCCGCAGGCGCCGAAATGGACCTGGAACGTCACCGCGCGCCTGTCGCTTCCGGTCGACGGAAACGGCAACGAGCTTTACGCCTTCACCGACTGGGCGGGTCAGGGAAGGACCAATCTCTTCCTCTATGAATCCGCCGAGTTCAACACGAGCGGCAATGTCGAGGGCGGTCTGCGCCTCGGCTATCTCTGCCATGACGGCAAGGTCGATCTCGCGCTCTTCGCACGCAACATTCTCGACGCCGAGAACGTGAAAGGCGCGATCGACTTCAACAACCTGACGGGCTTCGTCAACGAACCGCGCATTTTCGGCGTTTCGGCGACCGTGAATTTCTAGTCACACTAAAGGCC
>JAGRED010000368.1 GCA_020446725.1 Parvularculaceae bacterium
CGCAAAACGGAAACCCGCCGCACAGGCCGGTATAGGCGATTCAAGCCGCGAGGACGGGCGCGGCGTTTCGCCTTTGCGGACCTATCCCGCCTTTTTCATCTTTGACGAGCGCCAGGCCTCCATCGACTGCGAAATGGCGAAGGTCTCGCGGTATTTCGGAGAATCGGATGGGCGCGGCGGGCGCGCGGCTGTCAGCGCCATGATCTCGGCGAGTTTGTTGTGCGCCGCGCCAGCTTGTCCGGCGCCGATATAGGCGTGCAACTCGATGAGGCTGTCCGAAAGGGGGTCGTCAGCGCGGATGACGAAATAGGGCTCGTCCTCGGCGAGGTCATTATAGCAATCGAATTTCGACGGGTTGGCTTTCGAGCCGACAAGGGAAATGGACATAAATCACGCCTGTGGAAAACTTGCGCCTCCAGTCTGGCGTGATTCTCGACCGCCGCCGATGTTCGCCGCGCTCGCCTACCGCCCGATTCCGGTTAAACTTTCCCCATGCGCCGGGCGATAGAGGCGCCGCTCAACAGGAGAGACACATGAAATTGCGCGCCTTTCTGACGATATCGACGCTGGCAGCCGGCGCTGCGATCGCGCCAGCCTACGCCGAAGGCGACCTTAGCGCCGATATCGACGCCGATTACAAGGCGAACCTTGGGTCCCTGTTCGACTATTTCCACCGCAATCCGGAACTCTCGCATCGCGAATTCAAGACCGCCGAACGTCTTGCGGCCGAAATTCGCGCGCTCGGCTATGACGTCACCGAAAAGGTCGGCGGCACGGGCGTCGTTGCGGTGATGAAAAACGGCGCCGGGCCGACGGTGATGATCCGGGCCGACATGGACGGGCTGCCGGTCAAGGAAGATTCTGGGCTCTCCTACGCGTCCGTCGCCATGCAGGAAGACATCGACGGCGAGACGAAGCCCGTCATGCACGCCTGCGGCCACGACACGCATATCACCTCGCTCGTCGGCACGGCGCGCGCGCTCGCCGCGCGCAAGGATCAATGGAAGGGAACGCTCGTCCTCATCGGTCAGCCGGCGGAGGAGCGTGTTTCCGGCGCGCGCGACATGTTGAATGACGGGCTATACAAGCGCTTTCCGAAACCCGATTACGCACTTGCATTCCATGTCGCCGCCGACCGGCCGTCCGGCAAGATCGAAGTGCCGCTCGTTGCGGGATCGAGCGCTGACAGCGTCGACATCATCGTTCACGGCGTCGGCGCGCACGGCGCCTCGCCGAATAAGGGGATAGACCCCGTTCTCGTCGCGTCGCAGATTGTCGTCTCGCTGCAATCGGTCGTCTCGCGCTCGATTGATCCTCTGCAACCCGGCGTCATCACGGTCGGTTCAATCCACGGCGGATCAAAGCACAACATCATAGGCGACAAGGTTCACCTGCAGCTGACGGTGCGGTCGAACGATCCGGACGTTCGCCTTCAGCTTCTTGACGGCATTGATCGCGTGGCGGCCGGCGTCGCCGCGTCGATGGGCGTTCCGAAAAAGCTGATGCCGGAAGTCATTCGCTCGACGAGCGAAACGACGCCGCCGACGGTCAATGACGCCGCGACGGTCGATATCCTAAAAGCGGCGTTTACGGATCATTTCGGGCCGGAGATGCTGGTCGATATGCCGGCCGAAGGTATGGGCGCTGAAGACTTCGCCTATTTTGTGACGCCGGAAACGGGCGTCAAAGGCGTCTATTTCGTTGTCGGCGGCACGCCTGCGAAAGATCTCAAATCCGCGCCGTCGCATCACTCGCCTTTCTTCAAGGTCGAGCCGGAACCGGCGATCAAGTCGGCGACGGAAGCGATGGTCGTCGGCGCGATGCGGCTCTTCAACGGCGAATAGGCGCGATTCATCTAACGTGCTGGTTCTGTTGGAATAAAAAACTTATCCAACACCTTGAGCCAGGCCTTACAATGGCTATTCGTCGCAATCGTAAGGCCTCACGCCGATGCTCAAACCATTCCGCCTGTCGTTTCAATCGGCAGGGGAAATTTACGCCTTTGAGAGGCATGCGGATAATACGGACAAAACCGCGGCGACCCGCATACGGGCTCGATTCAAGCCCATGCCCGGTGCGGGGATTATCCGTATTGTAGGGACAAGCGCACGCCGAATGCGGGAATTGATCAATCGCGCGGCCGTGAACGACGCGCCGCTGGAAATATCCATGCCCCGCCCCATATCGGACGCAGCTTTGACCCCCAAAAAGGAACGCTTCCCATGATCCTCATCAGGAAGGCGATCGACCGCGGCCACGCCGATCATGGCTGGCTGAAGGCGCGCCACAGTTTTTCATTTGCGAACTATATTCACCCCGATCACATGGGCTTTCGCGCCCTGCGCGTCATAAATGAAGACGAGATCGCGCCAGGCGCGGGCTTTCCGCCGCACTCCCACCGCGACATGGAAATCGTGACTTATGTCCTAAGTGGCGCGCTTGAGCACAAGGATTCAACCGGCGGCGGCGGCGTCATCCGTCCGGGCGAGGTTCAATATATGAGCGCGGGGTCGGGCGTCACCCACAGCGAATACAACGCCTCTAAAGTAGAACCGGTTCACCTGCTGCAGATATGGCTTCTGCCCGATCGCGCGGGTCATCAGCCGGGATACGCGCAAAAGGCGTTCGGCGATGAGCGGCGCGGAAAATTGCGCCTTGTCGCATCGTCTGACGGGCGGGAAGGATCTCTCAAAATCAATCAGTCTACGGATATTTACGCCTCGATCCTCGAAGAGGGAGCCGAAATCGAGCGCCGTTTCGCGCCGGGCCGATATGGGTATCTGCAGATCGCGAAAGGCGGGCTCGAAATCGGCGGGCTTGTCATGCAGGCGGGCGACGGCGCCAAAATCACCGATGAAGAGGTTCTTTCGGTGAAGGCCCTCGCGCCTGACACGGAATTTCTGCTGTTTGATTTGGCGTAAGTCGGCGATAAAAGACGGCGATGCTGTCGGACCTTTACAGCGAAAAGATCCTTGAGGCGGCGGCGGCCATTCCGCCCGTCCGCCGCCTTGACGCGCCCGACGCCAGCGCGACGAAGACGAGCCGCGTGTGCGGGTCCGTCGTCACGGTTGACCTCGCAGTCAAGGGCGGCGTTGTCGCCGATATCGGCATGGAAGCGAAAGCCTGCGCGCTCGGCCAGGCGTCGGCTTCAATTGTTGCGCGCAATATCATCGGCGCGGGCGCTGATGAGCTTTACGCCTTGCGCGATGCGATGCGCGCCATGCTGAAAGAAGGCGGCGAGCCGCCGCATCACGATCCGCGCCTCAGCGCGCGCTGGAAAGAACTCGAAGCGCTTGTCGCCATCCGTGATTATCCGCAACGTCACGCATCGACCATGCTGGTGTTCGAGGCGGTTTGCGCCTGCCTGGACGCGCTGCAATCGCGGCGAAACGGCGCCGTCGCGAAAGCGTGATGGGCAAACTAGCGATGTGACCCCGCCGACGCTTTATTCGTTGCGCCCTCAGTGTTGAAATGACGCGTGTCGATCTTACGTGATCGATAGCAAGAGCAATCCCATGTCTCCCCCCTCGGGTTGCTTTAGCGGGGCCGCCTGCGTTGTGTTCTCCCCCAAGTGCGCAGGCGGCCTTTCGCTTTTCGCTTTTATTGCGCCGCCTCTTGCGCCGGTTGACGGGGAAGTCCCGCCGCGCCGGTCGCGGCGGCTTCTTCATGAAGCCATTTCTTGAACGCCTTGACGGCGGCGTTGCGCGATTTTGAAGCGGGGTGGACGAGGTAATAGGAAAAATTCGACGGTGTCGTCAGGTCGAACGGCGCGACCAGCCTGCCCGCTTCCAGATCGGCGAGCGCAATCGCCGACTTCGCCAGCGCGACGCCTTTTCCTGCGACGGCGGCTTCGATGACGAGACTCGACTGGTTGAATTTCGCGCCGCGCTTGCCGTCGATGTCCGACACGCCGGCCGCCTTCAGCCACATCGCCCAATTCGTGCTCGCCATGTCTTCCTGATCGGGGCTACCGTCATGGAGGAGCGGATGATGGGCGAGATCGTGCGGCGTTCTGATGGGGTGATCGCCCTGCAGCAAGCGCGGACTGCAAACGGGCAGGATCGACTCCTCCATCAGCAATTCGACCTCAAGGCCTGCATAACGTCCGGCGCCGTAACGGATTGCGAGATCGATGTCGTCGACAGCGAAATCGACGACCTCCATGTCGGCGGAGACCCAGACCTCTACCTCTGGGCAACGCTCGTGAAAGCGGTCGAGCCGCGGCACCAGCCATTTGGCGGCGAGCGAAGGGGCGACGGAAACGGTGATGCGCCGCGAGTCGCCGCGCGCCATCAGGATGCGTGAGGCTTCCTCCAGCTTGTCGAACGCTTCCCTGAGAATCGGCAGGCTCGCCTGGGCGGCGTCGGTCAATAGCAACGCTCGCTTGGTGCGGCGGAAGAGGCGGCTGCCGATATAGTCTTCCAACGCCTTTATTTGCTGGCTGACCGCGCCGGGTGTCACATGCAGCTCATCAGCTGCTTTAGTGAAGCTTAAGTGCCTCGCGGCTGATTCGAATACTTTCAGCGCATTGAGTGGCGGCAGGCTTTTCATAAATCACCTGAAAATCGCGAAAATGGGAAGATCGGATATAGGCGTGCGGGCGCACGTAGGCGTTAGAAAATCTTACACGAACTCGTGATCGCTGGAAAGAGGGTCCGGAAAGGCCGTTATCAGGGGTGATCTCTATTACATTTAGTTTATCTGATCTTTAGCTCAACATGAATCGTTTGGTTTTTCGCGGAATGAGCGCCCAAATGCCGAAGTGAGCCTTACTAACGAAAAACAGCCAAATCTAATTTGTTAGAAAAACTGAACAGCGATGAAGACTTTCCCCGCCTTCCACGCCCTGACCGCCCGGAGA
Source organism: Parvularculaceae bacterium (assembly GCA_020446725.1). GTDB lineage: Bacteria > Pseudomonadota > Alphaproteobacteria > Caulobacterales > Parvularculaceae > Amphiplicatus. Next base: position 4,862 of record JAGRED010000368.1, read on the forward strand.
GTCGTCATCGCCGGCGGCGGCGAGGCCGCTTCACGCAAAGCGCGTCTCGCCGCCCAGGCCGGCGCCCGCATCACGTTCGTCGCCTCGGAGCTTTCGGCGGCGCTGGTTAAGGAATGGCGCGGCGCGGCCGAATTCGACGCCCGCCGGCCTACGCCGGAACTATTCGCCGGCGCGGCGCTCGCGTTTATCGCGCTTGACGATGAAACACATGCCGTCGATCTCGCCGCCATGGCGCGCGCCGCCGGCGTTCCTGTTAATGTCGTCGATCGTCCGGACCAGTCGGATTTTTTCACGCCCTCGATCATTGATCGCGGCGATATCGTCGTCGGCGTTTCAACCGGC
>JAGRED010000037.1 GCA_020446725.1 Parvularculaceae bacterium
CGGCGCTGGGATTTGAATCGCGATATGTTTTTCGCGGCGTGCAATACGCGGAAACAAGCATCCAGCCGTCCGTAACGATTTCAAAGGACGGTTTTCATGTCGGCGCATGGTTTAACCTGCCCATAGGCGACGACGATATCGTCAATCCGACAAACGGCGAAGAACTCGACCTCGTCGTCGGCTGGTCGACTTCGCTGAGCGAAGTCGTATCCGTCGATATAGGTCTCACCTATTACGTATTTCCCGAGGCGATGAGCGGCTTTGGCGATTTCTACGAGGAAGATGGCGACGGGCTCGGGATCAACACGCTTGAGCCTTATGTGGCGCTTTCATTTGCTGCGCCCTTGTCGCCGGTCGTGACGCTCTATCGCGATTTCATGTATGACACCTTCACGCTTCAGGGAGCCTTCAGCCATTCGGCGCCGTTGAGTGGGAAGACGAGTTTCGATCTCGCAGGCACGATCGGTTATGTCTTCGACGATTCCATCGGCACGGACTATGTCTATGGCGTCGCCAGCGCCGGATTTTCCTACGCCTTTTCGGACGCCAGCAGCGCATACGCCGGCGTCCGCTATGGCGGGTCGGACCTTTCGGGCGGCAGCCTGGTGAAGGATTCGATTGCGGGGACGTTCCAGTCCGCCGGCTTCTGGTGGGGCGTCGGACTTTCGACCTCGTTCTAAGACAAAATGGCGCGCGCGACGGCTCTGGACGCGCGCCTTCCCCGCGTCGACAATGCGACCGATGGAATTCGGGTCGCAATACGACATCGCCATCGTCGGCGGCGGGCTCGCCGGCGGGCTCGCTGCGCTGGCGTTCGCTCATGAGCGGTTCCGCGTTGCGCTGATCGACGCGGAGGCGCCCGCGGCGATGCAAAAAGAATCGTTCGACGGTCGAACGACGGCGCTCGCTTATGCGGCGGCGCGCGCCTTCAAACGGCTCGGCCTATGGCCAATGATCGAACCTGACGCCGAGCCAATTCGCGACATCCTCGTCACCGACGGTCGCGCCGGATCGGCGATCGCGCGCGGCGGCGCATCCAATTTTCGTCTCCATTTCGACAGTCGCGAATTGGATAACGGCGAACCGCTCGGCTTCATCGTTGAAAACAGACATTTAAGGCTTGCCGTTTTCGACGCTCTCGCGCACGCCGAGAACATCACCGTCTTTGCGCCGGCGAAAAGGGTGTCGACCGTTTACGCGCCATCATCGGCGCGCGTGACGCTGGAAGACGGGCGCACGCTCGACGCTTCGCTCGTCATCGCCGCCGACGGGCGCTTTTCGCCCCTGCGCATGGAAGCCGGGATCAAGACCAGCAATTGGTCTTATCCGCAGACGGGAATTGTCGCGACGATCGCGCATGAACGCCCGCATGACGGCCTTGCGCAGGAATTTTTTCTGCCGGCGGGGCCGTTCGCCATTCTGCCGATGACGCCCGTTCGGGAAGGCGGCCGAATTTTGCGCCACAGGTCGAATATCGTCTGGACCGAGGCGCAAGCTGCGGCGCCGGCCTATCTCGCGCTTGATGACGCGAAGTTTCTCGCCGCGATCGGCGCGCGCATTGGCGATCATTTAGGCGCGCTGACGCTTGAAGGCCCGCGCTGGTCGTACCCGCTCGCCTTCCATCTTGCGCAATCCTTCATCGCGCCGCGCCTTGCGCTTGTCGGAGACGCCGCGCACGCCATCCACCCGATCGCTGGGCAAGGCTATAATCTCGGCGTGAAAGATATCGCCGCGCTTGCCGAAACGCTCGCCGATGCGCGCGGGCTCGGCCTCGATATCGGCGCCCTGTCGACGCTTGATGCCTATCAGCGCTGGAGGCGGTTTGATTCATCTGCGCTCGCATTCGGCGGCGACGCGCTCGTTAAACTCTTCTCTAATGATTTCGGGCCGTTGCGCCTTGCACGCGACATCGGCATGGGCGCGGTCAATGCGATCGCGCCGTTAAGGCGGATGTTCATGAAAGAGGCCGGCGCGGATTTCGGCCGCCTGCCGGCGCTGATGGCGCCGATGTCCTGAAAGGCGTTCAGCCTTTCAGAACGAGTTCGCCGCCCCGCTGCTCGACGCTTTCAAGCTGCGAGAGAAAGCTCATGCCGAGAAGGTTCATGCCAAGTTGCTCATCGGGCAGGATGAACGCTTTCACATTCTCGACCTTGATGCCGTCAATCTCAATGACATCGATATCGATGAGCGCCGCTTTCGTTTCGCCGTTCGCCGTTCTGACCGGATGCTTGTAGTCCGACCAGGAGACGTAAATATTCGCCGCGCGCGCATCGGAATCGCGCAGGGCGACAAAGCTCGCGCCGGTATCGACAAGAAACGACGCCGGGCGGCGATTGACCGCAGCGGTCACGTAATATTGGTGATTGGGCCCCGCCGGCAGGCGGACTTCGCGGCCGTAATGGGCGTGCGTTCCGGCGCCTTGAAGAGACGAGGCCGTCGCCGAGGCGATGATAGAGCCCGTTCTCTCGCTTGCGACGACCTGTGTGTCGGCGGGCCGACGGTCGAAATGCTTGACCGCAACAACCGTCGCGCAGATGCAGACCGTCGCCGCCAGCATTTCCGTTTTCATGCGCGCCATTCCCATTGCGTGGGACGACGATGCCACAGCGAGGGTTAACTTTTGGACGGAAAATTTGGTAAACGCGCGCTCAATTTCCGCGGTCGGATTTCATCCATCCATGCGATCGCAAACAGCTAGCCTCGCGAAAAGCCGAGCACGTCGGCCATCGAATAAAGCCCCGGCGGCTTGCCGACGGCCCATTTTGCGGCTGCGACCGCGCCCTTCGCAAAAAGACCGCGATCAATCGCATGATGGGAGAGGGTCAATACCTCCTCCGCGCCGGCGAACATGACGTCATGATCGCCGATGACGCCGCCGCCGCGGATCACCGCAAAGCCGATCGCGCCTTTTCGCCGTTCGCCGACGGCGCCGTCGCGGGATCTGATCTCGTTCCCGTCGAGCGCAACGCCGCGTCCATCCGCCGCCGCGCGCGCCAGCATCAGGGCCGTGCCGGAAGGCGCATCGATCTTGGCGCGGTGATGCGCTTCAACGATCTCGATATCGTAGTCGGGACCAAACCGCCCGGCGGCTTCTCGCACAAGTTCGGCAAGCAGATTGACGCCGAGCGACATGTTCCCCGATTTGACGATGACGGCGCGTTTGGAAAGCGCCGCGATTTCCTGTTCTTCGTCGGCGGAAAAACCGGTCGTTCCGATGATATGCGGAACGCCGGCTTCCGCCGCGAGCCGGGCGTTTGAAAGGCTTGCCGACGGCGCGGTGAAATCTATCAGCGCATCGGCGCGGCGGATCAGCGCCTGCGGCCCTTCCTCGACCGCGACGCCGAGGCTGTCGAGCCCCGCAAGCGGGCCGAGATCCTTGCCGACCGCCGCATGGCCCGGGCGTTCAAACCCGCCGGCGATGGCAACGCCCGGCGTCGCCAGCGCTTCGCGGATGACGGAGCGGCCCATCTTTCCGGCGGCGCCGGCGATCAGCATTCTGATATTCCCCATTCCGCTTTCCTAACTGACGCCGCGCGCGGCGGAGGCCTCGCGATCAAGCATTTCATCCGTATCGGGATCGTCCTGCGCCTCGACGATTATCGGTTCTTCGGCGATCTCGGTCTCGGAAGGCGCATCGCCCTCAGGCGCCGCGTCCAGCGGAGTGGGATCTGGCGGCGCTATCGCCAACGCTTCTTCATCCGGCGGCGCGAGCGCCGCCAAGTCGGCGGGCTCAAGTCCGGGCGGCGGCGCTTCGAGCGAGGGCGGTGCGAGCCTTCCCGCTTCCATATATTCAAGAACGATGCGTCGCCATCCTTCGCCAGTGATGCGGAAGAATGCATCGGCGCTGAGCGCACCGTCACGCGGCGCAGCGGCCGCGCGTTCAAGCCAGATGCGCGCCGCGACAGGCCCGCGCAAGGCTTCTTCCGCCTGCGCCATTGCGCCCAGCGCCTGCGCGCTCACTCGCGTCGCAAGAAGGGATTTCAGCTCATCCCGTGCGGTGTCCGCCTCGCCCCGCAAAAGCGCGGCGCGCGCGCGCGCATAGGCGGCTTCCGCCGCATCGGGGTTTTTCATCGCGAGCCGGTCAAGCTCGGCCGCGCGCGCTTCATGAGCGCCGTCGGCGACTATCGCTTCGAGCGCTTCAACAAGCGCGGGGTCCGGTGCGACGGCGAAAGCGTCGCAAAGCCGTCGGGCGGCTTTCTTCGCATCATGGGGCGCGAGAAGGCGCGCCGCGAGGACAGCCGCCGGCGCCAATCCCGGCGCACGCTTCAGCGCGGCTTCCGCATCTTCAAGCGCCGCTGGTTCATCGCCGGCGAGATGCGACGCGTAGGCTGACGCGGCAAAGGTCGCCGCCGCGCCGCGCGCAGCGGCCGCACGGTCGACCGTTTTTGCTTTTTCGCCCGCGAGAAGAGTTTCACGCGCCGCCCTGTAATCGGACCGTTCAAGCGCCAGCGACAAAAGCGCGTCGAACGCCCAGCGCGCCTTGGGCCGCAAGGCGAAAGCGCGCGAGGCGTAGCCTTCCGCCGCCGCGACATCGCCCGATCGCAGCGCTTTGGCGTAAAGACCGCGCAAGGCGAGAAATTCCGTTTCCGGCGCATCGAGCAGACCGGCGAGCGCTTCGCCCGCCGCCGCATCATCGCCGCTCAATTGCGCCGCCTGCGCCGCGAGGAGCCTTGCGACCGGGGCTTCCTTCAGCGCCCGCGTCGCGGTCGCCGCTTCCCGCCGCGCAGCGGCGCCGTCGCCGAGGGCGATCGCTTCAAGGCCGCGCGTGATCGCGGCGAGGCCTTTTTCACGCCGCTCAATTTCCCGCTTCGCGCGCGCCGCCTTCGGGGCCGCCGCAACATCCTTGATGAAAGAAATCAGTACGCTGACAAGCCCTGTCGCGACAGCAGCAATGATGATCGCCGCGCCGGCGGGAAGATCCGCGCGCCAGCCAAAGGCTTCAAGGCTGATTGCACTCTTCAGCGTGACGACGAGGGTCAGCGCAAAGGCGAAAAACA
>JAGRED010000369.1 GCA_020446725.1 Parvularculaceae bacterium
AGGCGACAGGCGCGCACGCAGAAACGATTTCAGCGCCGCCGCGTCAGGCCGCACCTCACCTTTCGCCCGCATGAAACAGGCGACCTGCTCACCCCATTTTTCGTCAGGCACGCCGACGACCGCCGCTTCGGCGATCGCATCGTGTTCAAGAACGGCGTTCTCGATCTCGGCGGGGAACAGATTCTCGCCGCCGCGAATGATCATCTCCTTCACGCGGCCAGTCACTCTCACATAGCCGCGTTGATCCATCGTTCCGAGATCGCCGGTATGGAGCCACCCGTCGGCGTCGATGGTTTTCGCGGTCGCGGCCGGATTATCGTTATAGCCGTGCATGACGTGATAGCCGCGCGTGCAGATTTCACCCTGCACATTGACGGGAACAACCCGATTGGCCGCCGGATCGCGGATCGAGATTTCGACATGCGGGACCGCCTGCCCGACCGTTTCCGTCAGATCTTCAAAGGAATCATCGTGCCAGGCCTGCGTAATAAGCGGCGAGGATTCCGTCTGTCCGTAAACGATCTGGATCGAGGCGCCGAAGACTTCCTTCGCCTTGCGACAGAGTTCGGGCGCGACCATCGCCCCGCCGGACATCATCTTTTCGACACTGGACATGTCGCGGCCGGACCGCTGCGCTTCTTCAATCAGGGCGACGAGCATCGTCGGCACGCCAAGACAAAATCGCGAGCGTTCGCGCTCCATCACACGCACGATCATCGCCGGATCAAATACAGGCGCAAGCAGAAAACTCGCGCCGATCGCCAGCCCGCCAAGAACAAGGATCGCACAGCCTGTCGTGTGAAACAGCGGCATGTGATGGACGAATACGTCGCCGGGCCGCACGCCGGCGCGGCGCATGCCGTCGATGCCGTTCTGCACCAACCCGCGATGGTGCAGCAAAGCGCCTTTCGGAAAGCCGGTCGTGCCGGACGTATACTGGATTTGCGCAACATCGTCCGGCGCGATCGCAGGCAAGACGCCTTTATCTTCTCCAGCGAATAGCGCGTCATGATCAGTCAGGCGAATGACGAAGCGGATCGCTGCATTGCCATGCGTCGCCTCGCGCGCGATTTCGCCCATCGGATTGCCGCGAAAATCATCGACAAGATAAATCGCTTCCGACCGGGACTGCTCAAGGACGAATTTGAGTTCGCGCGCCTGATAGGCGGGATTGACGGTGACAAGTGTGACGCCGGCAAGACCGCAGGCGAGTTCAATCAGCACCCATTCGGGGATGTTATTGGCGTAGACGGCGATGCGCGCGCCGGGTTTGTGCCGGCTGGCGAGCGCGCGCGCAAGGCGCTCCGCATCGCGCAGCAAATCGGCATAGGTCCACACGCGGCCGAACTCGCCCTCAACGGTCAATTCCCGCATCGCCAGGCGTTGCGGCGCCGACTTCGCTTGCGCGCGCAACATGTCGCCGATGGTCGTCGGCGACAGCGCGCCGTCACTGACAGCGGGAAAATAGCTCTCGGTCAGGGCTGCTTTGTACATCACGCTCTCCCTCCCGCGAGCGGCGTTAGCGCATCGGCAAAATCATCTGCGTCTGCGTGACGATCGCCGCGATCTTGCCGTCTTCCCGGCGGATTTCGGTTTTCCAGACCTGCAGCGAGCGGCCGATATGAACGGGCTCCGTCACGGCGATCGCTTTTTGCCCGACCGGCACCGGCCGAAGGAAATTCGTTTTGCTTTCGACCGTTGTCGTCATCATTCCTTCCGGCATGTTCAGGAACGCGCCGCATCCGCCCATATTGTCGGCGAACGCCATCATTGCGCCGCCATGCATGGTCGCGGGAATAGTGCAGTGATCCGGCGTGACGAGAAGTTCCGCCTCAAGCCTTTCCTTCGTCACAAAGGTCATTTTCACGCCGATCATTCGCGCGAACGGCGCGTTCCCGTCATTGAAAAAGGCGGCGAGATTTTCTTCCGTCATCGTCTTCCTGTCATATCCATCGCCTCACGCGGCGGGTGTAATCATCATAGTCAGGGCCGAAGCGGTCCTTAAGATACCGCTCCTCTCTCGAAATAATGGCGTTTAACCCCACGAACGATATGACAAGGGCGGCGAAGGTCAAAGGCCCCGGCGCAGCGAGTGCGACGCCGATCAGAAAAAGCATGATCCCCAGATAGATCGGATTGCGCGAGAGGCGATTGAGGCCGCCGGTCACAAGAATGTCGATATCGGACGCGCCGGGCGGCACGCCGACGCGCCATGATTTCCCCATGCCGCCCTGCGCCGCAATGATGATGAGCGAGGCGACGATGAGGACGACAAGCGCCGCCATCGGCGCCGGCGATGCGCTCGCCCCCACCCAATGATCAAGTATGGGAAGCGGCGCGCGCGCCAGCAGGTAGATATCGAGGACGGCGGCTAAGGAAACGAGGATGCGCTGGCTCCAGTTTCCTCGCGCGCCGAGCTGGTTCACCGGCACGCCGGCGCGCCTCAGAATAGCGGAGCGTGCGCCCATAAAGATCACCAAGGCGGCGACAAGCGCCGCGACGGTCCATCTCAAATCATTGTCGGTCATCGAACTCTCCCGTATACCCATCAGGGGTATATGGCTTTGCTCGGGCGGACGCAATTCCTCCGATTACGGAGTAATGTTATAGCGTCAGCGCAATGTTATCGTGTTAACCGGACGCAGCGTTGATCAGCACGGCGACGAGCACGGCCGTTTCATCGCCGCGATTGACCCATGCGTGATTGGTCGCACGCTGGATGACGACGTCGCCTGGCTTTAGCGATGTCGCCTCCCCTTCGTCCAGCAGGAGGTCAACCGATCCTTTCACTAGGATGATGACGTCGAGCGTGTCGGTCTTGTGCATCATCGGATGACGTGTCGTGTCGACGCGCGCCGCCGAAGCGCCGCAGGCGGCGAAACCGAACGAAGCCTTGATCTCGCGCTCTTCAGCCGTCGCGCCGTCGTCTTCCGCCGGCACAGTGAACCAGCGGACTTTCACTGCGCCAGGTTGCGGTTCCAGCCTGACGTCTTGCTCGGCTAAAGCATCCTCGCCGGCGAGGATGCCCGCGCCAAGCGCAGCCGTCCATATCTCGGCGAGCCCGCCCTCTTCCACGGCCAGAATTTTCGCCGCCTTGCCGTCGATGAGCACGGATGACCGCCCTTGCGGATCGTCTTCGGTGACAATCCGGCGCAGCGCATCCCAGATCATTGCGCAGCGCCCTCTTCGGTCATGCGCGCGCGGATCGTTTCAATGACGGAGCGCGCATCGTAGGCCTCGCCGCCGGCGTCGTCGGCCGGTTTCTCTCCGTTGCCGAAGAGCGCTTCGAGCCGCGCCGTATAGAACTTGCGCGCGCCGACATTGCCGAAATTGCCGCCGACGCCGACGCCGACATTGCGCCCGCCGCCGCCAACGCCCGCGCCAAGCCCGACGCCGCCTTTTTCCTGCTCGTCGATGCTGCGACCGATCACGCGAAACCAGTCATAGCCGTTTTCGACCGCAAGCTCCGCCGCGCGCAACAGCGCATAATCCTCAACGACGGTCATCGGGGTTGCGCCGTCGCCCGCGAAACTGATCCGATAGCGGTTCGCTTCAATGCGGGTTTCCGCATAGCCGTAACCCTTCGAATCGGCCGGCGCGTAGGCGGTTCCGACAGCGGTGGCGCAAGCGGCGAGCGCCAGTAACCCGGCGCTGACGCCGGCCATGATGAATGAGCGACGCAATCGAGCCTCCTGAAATACGGTCAGTGAAAACTAGCACCAACCGGGCGCCCGTCAAAACAGCCGCGTCACCACGTCAGGGCGCATCAGGATCGTCAACGCGAGGCCCGCAAGCGCGCCGCCGAGATGGCCTTCATGCGCGATCACGCGATTGGACCGCTCCATCAGTTGCGCCGAGAGGAGAATGAACAGAACGCCGTAGAGCGCGGCTGGAATCCCCACAGGAATGAACATGATGTAGATCGGTTCAAACGGAAAAAAGCAGCAGAAAGAGAGGACGACGCCTGACACCGCGTCAGACGCGCCGACCGAGGCGTAAGACGGGTTGTCGCGATTGACGCGCAACGACACAAACCCGCTTGTCAGGATGGCGCCGAAATAGACGACGAGAAATCCGAGCTTGCCGAGGATCTCCTCGACGACCGGCCCGAAGAAAAACAGCGTCATCATATTGAGCAGCAGATGCGCGAAATTGGCGTGCAGGAAACTCGACGTGACGATGCGATAATGCTGCTTCAGATCGCGCACCGCATGAACCTGAAACGCAAACTGGTTGATGAACGACCGATCGCCGTAAAAAGCGTAGAGGCTGATGATCACGTTGACGCAGATCAGCGCCAGCGTCGCCGGCGTCCCGAGTGACTCCACTGCTTTTCCCCTCCACGGCGCGCCGCACTGTTTGCCCATTTGCGCCCGACCGCAATCGCTTGCCGCCGCATGATCTCCCCATGGCGCCGCCGTCGAAGATCGCTAACCGACTTCTTTTTCAAACTCCGCCGGGGTCAATGTCTTCATGGCGAGGGCGTGGATGCGGTCGGCGAGTTCCTCGCGCAGGAGATCGTTGACGGCGCGTTGGCGTGCGACACGGCTCAACCCCTCAAACGCCGATGAAACGACAAGCAGGCGGAAATGCGATTCGCCGTCCGGGCGGGCGCCCGCGTGGCCGGCGTGAAGATGGGATTCGTCCTTGATTTCGAGCCTGTGGGGCGCAAGGCCCGCCCTTAATTTGGCGTCGATCCGGTCGGCGACTTTCATGGCCGTATTCTCGCAAAATTGTTCAATTTCAACGCCCTCGCCCACGCTTGCGGCGCTGTCAAGATTGTATCAACCGACGGGGCGCACCATAATCGGCCCATGAGCTATTCCTACCGTCCGCGGCACGGATTCGACATCCGTGTTAAGCCCCCCGGCGAGCATAAAGAGCCGCCGGCCTGGGCGCGCAATCATACGCGCATATGCGATCTGGAGGGATGCGAGCTGAAGGCGGTCGTCCGGGCTTCAAAAAGCCCGCGCGAGCCGAATGTGAAAATCTGGCTCTGCCAGGATCACGCGCGGGCGCACAACGCGCAGTGGAATTTCTTTGACGGCATGTCGGACGCCGAGGCGGAAGCGGCGCGGCTTGCGAACATCTATGGCGACCGCCCGACCTGGGAGATGGGAAAAAACGAGCGCGCGAGAACCGCGGCGCGCGCGCGCGGTCCGGCGGATCTTCGCGACGCTCACGGCCTGTTCACCGAGGCGGTGAAAGCATCCGCGCGCGCGCGCAATACGATGCGCAATGGACGCCCCGTTTCAAAGCTTCAGGAAAAGGCGTTCGAAACGCTCGATCTCGCGGTCAACGCGCCGGCGGCGGACATTCGCCGCCGCTATGCGGAAATGTTGCGGCGGTTTCACCCTGACGCCAATGGCGGCGACCGCAGCGCCGAAACCCAGTTGCAGGAAGTCGTCAAGGCGCATCAGATTCTCAAGAAAGCGGGTTTCTGCTAGCCTCTGACCGCGCCGGAAAAGGAACGCTCCATGTTCATCGGTCACTATGCGCCCGCCGCAGCGCTAAAGCCGCTGACGCAAAAGGTTCCGCTCTGGCATTTTTTCATCGCCGTTCAGTTTCTCGACTATCTGTGGGCGGCGTTCATCCTGACGGGGGTCGAAAAGGCGCGCATCGTTCCGGGCTTCATGGAAGCGAGCGATCTCGATCTCTATTTCATGCCCTACACGCACAGCCTCGCCGGCGCCCTGTTCTGGTCCGCATCCGGCGCGGCGCTCTATCGCCTCATTCTCAATCGCGGCGCGGGGCTCCCGGGCGCAATTCTGATCGGCGCCGCGATTTTCAGCCACTGGCTCGCTGACCTTATCGTTCACGCAAAGGATCTCGCACTATACCCCGGTTCCGGCGTGAAGGTCGGGTTTGGCCTCTGGTCTTCGCTTCTCGTCAGCAAGGGCGTCGAGCTTGGGCTCTTTCTCGGGGGCTTCATCCTCTATCTCGGCGGGACCCGCGCCAACGGCGCGATGGGAAAGGCGGCCCCTTTCGTCGTCATCGCCGCCCTCATCGCGATCGAGGTCTATTCGGCGACCGGCGAGCCGCCGGCCGACATCAAGCCCTTCGCCGCGCTCGCCCTCATTTCCTATACGGTGATCGCCGCCCTCGCCGCCTGGCTCGATGCGACAAGAAGCGGCCGCCAGCGCTGATCGGCGCCCTTGAAATCCTTGGCCTTTCGAGCAAGGGTCCGCCCCGTTTTCAGCGGTGAAATGAGCGTTATGGCGGCCTTCGACGACAAATTCATGGAAAAGCCCGATACGGAAGTTGACGCGAAGAAAGTGTTCGGCGTCGATTTCGCTACATCGATCCCGGCGTTTTCGAAGCCGAACGAGTATGTTCCGGCCACCGACAAGGCGTATCGCTTCGATCCGCAGACGACGCGCTCGATTCTCGCCGGCTTCGCCCATAATCGCCGTGTCATGGTCCAAGGCTATCACGGGACGGGCAAGTCGACCCATATCGAGCAGGTCGCGGCGCGCCTCAACTGGCCATGCATTCGCGTCAATCTCGACAGCCACGTCTCGCGCATCGATTTGATCGGCAAGGATGCGATCGTCGTTGAAAACGGCCAGCAGGTGACCGCCTTCAAGGAAGGCATCCTGCCATGGGCGTTCCAGCGCCCGGTCGCGCTTGTCTTCGACGAATATGACGCCGGTCGGCCGGACGTGATGTTCGTGATCCAGCGCGTTCTCGAAGCGGAAGGCCGCCTGACGCTTCTCGATCAGAACAAGGTGTTGCACCCGAACCCGTGGTTCCGCCTTTTCGCGACGACGAACACGATCGGCCTTGGCGACACGACCGGTCTCTATCACGGCACGCAGCAGCTCAATCAGGGCCAGATGGACCGCTGGTCGATCGTCACGACGCTCAACTACCTCGCCCATGATGAGGAAGTCGAAATCGTCATCGCCAAGACGCCGCTTTACAACTCCAAGGAAGGCCGCGCCGCGATCAACGCCATGGTGCGCGTCGCGGACATGACGCGAAACGCCTTCATCAACGGCGATCTTGCAACGGTGATGAGCCCGCGGACGGTCATCACCTGGGCGCAAAACGCCGAAATCTTCCAGGATATCGGCTACGCCTTCCGCGTGACCTTCCTCAACAAATGCGACGAGCTTGAACGCCCGACGGTCGCCGAATTCTATCAGCGCGCCTTCGGCGAGGACCTGCCGGAAGCCGCCTATCAGGTGGAAGTCGCCTGAGGCGGCCGTTAATCGCCGGCGCTAGGCTTTCCATCCGCCGTGGAATGAAATCGGCAAATGGTGATCGAGCAGAACCTTCGCGATCGGGCCGGCGCCGACAGACTGCGCGTCGAACACGGCGTAAAAGCTTTTCAGTGAAACGCCGTCGAGACACTGGGCGATCAGCCAGCCTTCATCGATGTCGCCGCCCGGTTTCTCGGCGAAGACCGGCTCGCCGACATGTGTCAGAGCGCCGAAATCAAACGTCTCAGCGGCGCCTGTTTCATAATCGACCCGTTTCAAACCGCTGTTGAAACCGCCGAACCCGCCATAGCTGAAATAGCCCACCCGATGGCGCGCCATTGCAACGCGCCCGTCGATCATCGGGAATTCGTGATTGCCGTCGTCGAGAATTTCTTCGGACAGCTTACCCGTATTCAAATCCATCCTGTTGCGGCGAATTTTCCCCGCCGCTTCGGCGCGCCCCATCCGCCCCTGCATGATATTCTTGAACAGAGCGTCCTGACCGATGAAGTGATCGGGTTCGTCGAAACTCACAAAATCCGTGACGATCTCGTCGCCAGTCTCAAAGGCGTTGAGCGCGTGCCACATATAGGACCCCGGCGCCTCGAAATAACGCGGCTCGCCGCCCTCGCGCGACACGACCGCGATGAGATTCCCGTCGACGCCTTTCCATTCGAAACTGTCGGTGAGGCTCTTCAGCCCTGCGAGAAACGGAAACACCGAGAGATAGCAAGGGTGCAATACGAAGATCAGGTGATTTTCCGTGGCGATGAAATCATGGAAATAGACCTGCCGGGGAACCTCGAATGACAAATGCCGGCGCAATGTCATATCGGGCCCATAGATCGCCGCATGAACTTTCATGAAGCGGCCGTATTCCGCGCCCGTGATGAGCCATTCTCCGGTTTTCGGATCAAGCTTGCTGTGCGCCTTGTAGCTCGCGCCGGCGGCGCCGTTCCCGACCGGCGTGTTTTGAAGCGTCTCAAGCGATTCCGCGTCTATCTCATAAGTCGGTCCTACTTCATCGCGCGCCAGAATCTTGCCGTGCACCGGATACACGGTGACGCCCGCCTGGCTTTGGGTGATGCCGCCGCCGAGATTTTCAAAAGGATTGCTCGATTTGCGGGTCGTCCATGTGGAGAATTCGCGCTTTCCCGACGCTTCCTCACGCTCATACTTCTCGGTACGGACGAATTTGTTCTGGTAACGGACGCCCTCGTCCGAGAAGCTCAGTCGCTGAACGAGGCCGTCGCCGTCCAGCAAGTGATGAATGGACGACGCGCCGCGTTCAAACAGGCCCGGACCATTTCGATAGAGCGAGCCGCGCAGGCCCGCCGGGATTTCGCCTTCA
>JAGRED010000370.1 GCA_020446725.1 Parvularculaceae bacterium
ACCGATTGCCGAAAATATACGACCTTGCGCCCGGCGTCGGCGCCGCCATCGGCTTTTCCGGCGCGGGAAGCGCAATGGGCGGCGCGCTCGGCCCTGCGCTTTTTGAATTTCTGCGCGACGGCCGGTCGCAGGTCTATCCGATTTCGAAGCCAACGCCCGCACCGATGCGGCGCGCGGCGCCATTTCTGTTTCAACACGTCGCCGCGCCGCTCGCGCGGTTTGTTCAGCGACTATAGACCTGAAAGGAGCAAGCCATGGTGAAGGTTCAATTGCGGGAACGCGTCGACGCGCCGGCGTCGGAGGTCTGGCGGCTTTTCGTCACCGATCGCGCCGAAGAACTCGTCGTCAGCCTCTTTGCGAAAGGCCTCGCAATGGATGAAACGGCCGAGGGCGTCGTTCGAACGACCTTCTTGCCGGATGGCGGGATTGTTCGCGAGCGTCTTGATTTCATCGACAATGAGAATTTTACCTGCCGCTACACAGTCGTCGAACGGGGGCCGCTTCCCTACAAGTCCTACCGGGGCGGCATTCGCCTCGAACCGCTTGGCGACGATGCCTGCTTCGTCAACCTGCATTCCGATTTCGAGCCGCTCGGCATGGGCGATGAGGAAGCCGCCACTTTCTATCGCAATTTCAATCTCGACGGAGTGAACAAGATTCGCGAGCTGCTCGGCGCCTGAGAAGCGAGTTGCGATTATTCAGTAATATTTAACAACGAAGTCCACGGACATTTGGTTAGGCGTCGGACGCGACGTGCGGTCGAATGCAGAAATACGCTGAGTGCGTGGTGGGCGGTGAGAGACTCGAACTCCCGACCTACTGGGTGTAAACCAGACGCTCTACCAACTGAGCTAACCGCCCGGGAGACGTACAGTCTCGCAACGCGTCATGCATGCGCAAATATTCATGCGCAAATAAAAATGCGGCGCGTGCGGGCGAACCACCCGCGCGCGCCGCGAAAACCGGCGCCCTAGTTAAGGGCGTCCTTGAGGCCTTTGCCCGCCGCGAATTTCGGCTGAATTGACGCGGGGATTTGAATCGTTTCGCCAGTGCGCGGATTGCGCCCTTCGCGCGCCTTGCGCTTTGAAGCGGAAAACGTGCCGAACCCAACGAGGCGAACGTCATCGCCCTTCTTCAGCGCCGACGTGATGGCGTCGAAAACGGCGTCAACCGCTCTTGTCGCATCGGCCTTGCTCATATTGGCGAGGTCGGCGACGCGATCGATGAATTCGTTCTTGTTCATTCGCTCACCCTTTCTGTTGTAGTCGCGAATATTTATAGAAACTTGCCCGGATTATCGCGCGGGCCGTCCTGTGTGGCAAAGGAAAAGGCCAGCAGGCTGACGGTTTGTAGGCAGATTCGTCAATCTGCTGACGGCCTTTATGAAGCTTTCTTTGATTCGCCCGGCGCACGCATCGCACGCCAGCATTCATGTTCGTGCGTAATGCAGCGCTCGATGAGTTCGCGCCAGACCGGTTCCGCGATTCGTTTCGAGAGCCCTTCGCGGTCAGCCGTGGCGAGCACTTTGGCGACAACGTCTTCGATCCGCCATTCCACCCGGACATCGCTTTCGCGATCCTTAATCCTGGCGGCCGCCTCGATATAGCCCTGGCGCTCGGCGATGAGGCGGACCAGCTGCCGATCGAGCCGGTCGATCTCGCGCCGCACCTCATCCATTTCCTGGCAGTCTTCCGCGCGCGTCGGCGCATGTTCAACGGATCGCATATCCCCTCTCTAGGCCGTCAGACGCGGCGGCGGAAGGCGCCGGCGGTGGGGCATCTCGCCCCGTCCGGCGCAGTTTCGTTAACCTTCTGGACGCACGAAGAAATTTCCATTTTTCAAGTGCGCACATCTTGCGCTAGCGCAAAATATGCGCTATATGACACTTCAATGACGTTTTTGTCTCAGTTGGATGACAACCAAAGGCGGTGGCGCCGGCGGCCGAGAATCCAGGTTGGTAAAAGGAGTTGAACCATGGCGGTTATTTCTCGTCCTCATCTCACTCATCATAGCGCGGGCCGTGACAGCCTTCTGCGCGGTCTTTTCTATCTGGCGATGGCGATCGGCGCGATCG
>JAGRED010000371.1 GCA_020446725.1 Parvularculaceae bacterium
CATAATTTTCCAGACCAGCCGGCCGGCAAAGGCGGCGCCGCACAGATCGTCAATCGTTCTCCCCCGGCGGCGCGGGCGCGCGCGACGGTCTCATCGCTCGAATGATCATCGACAAGGACGACCGAGAACGCGCCCGGATAATCCGACGCTGCGTGGGCGGCGATGGCGGCGCCGATCGTTTCTTCCTCATTGCGGGCCGGGGTCACCGCGACGACCCCTGGCCGGCGCGCCGGAGCGGCCTCGACGCCGAGCCGAGGCGGCGGGCTGAAAGGAGGAAGGCGCGTTCCGGCCAGAACCATCCAGATGATGAGGATAATCGCGGAAAAGGCCGTCAAAAGCATGGGCTTGCGGAATAATCCTGAGGACCTGCGCAGGGCCGGCGCGAACGCGGCGACAGGCGGTTTTCTTCGTCTCGAAAACTGCCTACACCACCCGCGGGCAGGTAAGAAGGACCCGATGTCGGCGACGGCTCAAAATGCGACGCGCGGCGTGGAAGCGCCGTCCGGAAAAGGGGCGGGCGACGAGAATTTTCCCGTCGGCTCCTTCCTGCTGCCCAAGCGCCTTCGGCCGCATGTCAGGGCCTATTACGACTTCGCGCGCGCGATCGACGACATCGCAGACGACGAGGCGCTTCAACCGGCGGAGAAAATTCGCCGCCTCAAAGCCTTCGACGCCGCGCTGAAGGGGGAGGCCGGCTACGGCGCCGAATTCCACAAAGCGCATGCGCTGCGCGAGAGCATGCGCGAAACGAACGTGCCAACCGTGCACGGCTCCGATCTTATCGCTGCTTTCGTTCAGGACTGCGAGAAGCTGCGCTATCGTTCGTGGGACGAGGTTCTCGGCTATTGCGAGAAGTCGGCGAACCCGGTCGGGCGATATTTGCTCGATCTCCATGGCGAGAATAAATCCGGCTACCGATATTCCGACGCGCTCTGCACGGTCTTGCAGATCGTCAATCATCTGCAGGACTGCGCCGACGACAAGCGCAGCCTCGACCGCGTCTACGTGATCGATACGTGGCTCGCGGAAGAGGGCGGAAGCGTCGACGACATTGATGGAAGGGAAGCGTCGCCGGCGTTGCGCCGCGTCATCGACCGGATGCTGAACGGCTGCGATGACCTGATGGTTGATGCGCGCCGCTTGCCTTTCGTGCTCAAGAGCCGGCATCTCGCCATGGAATCGGCGGTGATCGTGCGTCTTGCGGGTAGGCTGATCGAGTTGTTGCGCAGGGGCGACCCGGTTGCGATGCGCGTCGCGCTCAACAAGCGCGATTTCGCTGTGGCGGGCGTCGCCGGGGCCGTATCGGGGTTCTTTGCTGCCGGCTCGGCGAAAGGGAAGCGTCTCATCAATGGCGGCTGATCTTGAATTTGCGTGCAGTTGCGGCGCCGTCAAAGGCGTCTGCCGCGACGCCGGCGGGCGCATGGGAATTCGCGTCGTGTGCTATTGCGCGGATTGTCAGGCGTTCGCGTATTTTCTCGGGCGCGCCGACGACTATCTCGATGCGGCCGGCGGCACGGATATCTATCAGACGCCGCCATCCCGCCTCGAAATCACCAAAGGTCTCGATCGCATAAAGCAGGTGGCGGTGTCGCCCGGCGGGATGCAACGCTTCTACGCCGCCTGCTGCATGACGCCGCTCGCCAATACGATCCCGGCGCGCAATCTTCCATTCGCAGGCACGTTCGTTCGCAATTACGACGCCGCCCGTCGTGCGGAAACTTTCGGGCCGCCGGTCTCGGCTGTGTTCGTCAACTATGCCCAAGGCGAGCCGGTGACGAAATCGCGCATCGCAACGCCGTTTCTTGTTCTCGATTTGATGCGGCGCGCGGCGCGCGAATGGTTGAGCGGAAAGTCGAGAAAGAACGTCTATCTGGACGCTGCTGATGAAGGGCGGATCGACGCGCCGCAGCGCCTGACCGCGGACGAACGCGCGCGCCTTGACGCGATGGCGGTCCGCACATGACATCCGCGTCGGTCGGCATCGAGGACGCGCGGCGCCATGCGGAAGACACCGTCAGGCGATCGGGCACGTCATTCGGCGCCGGCATGGCGATCCTGCCGAAAAAACGGCGCGAGGCGATGTATGCGATTTACGCCTTCTGCCGCGAGGTTGACGATATCGCCGATGATGACGGCCTGACGCGCGAGGA
>JAGRED010000372.1 GCA_020446725.1 Parvularculaceae bacterium
CCCGGGCGGGACTTCTTGCAACGCCCCTCACGCGCATTATAGAGGCGCCATGCCGCCAACGCGTGAGGAGACGCCATGACCGCCATCGTCGACATTATCGGCCGCGAGATTCTGGACAGCCGTGGAAATCCGACGGTCGAGGTCGATGTCATTCTCGAAGACGGATCGATGGGACGCGCGGGCGTGCCGTCCGGCGCTTCGACGGGCGCGCATGAAGCGCATGAGCTTCGCGACGGCGATGAGCGCTATAACGGAAAAGGCGTGAAACGCGCGGTCGCCGCCGTCAACGGCGAAATTCTCGATGCGTTGTCAGGGCTCGAAGCGGAAGACCAGATCGAAGTCGACGAGACGCTGATCGCGCTCGACGGCGAGGAAAACAAGGCGCGCCTCGGCGCGAACGCCATTCTCGGCGTGTCGCTCGCGGTGGCGAAGGCGGCGGCGGAAGCGGCGGGCCTTCCGCTCTATCGCTATGTCGGCGGGGTTTCGGCGAGAACGCTTCCGGCGCCGATGATGAACATCGTCAACGGCGGCGCGCACGCCGACAATCCGATCGACATTCAGGAATTCATGATCATGCCGCTCGGCGCCGATACGTTCGCCGATGCGCTGCGCTGGGGCGCGGAAATTTTCCATGCGCTGAAGAAAGGCCTCAAAGGCGCCGGGCATAATACGAATGTCGGCGATGAAGGCGGCTTCGCGCCGAACCTAAAATCAACCGATGACGCGCTGGGCTTCATCATGAAAGCGATCGAAGCGACGGGCCGTCGTCCGGGTGAGGATGTTTACATCGCGCTCGACGCCGCCTCGACGGAATTCTACAAGAACGGCAAGTATCATCTTGAAGGCGAGGGTAAGATTCTCGATGCGGCCGGCATGGTCGCCTATTACGACGATCTCGTCTCGCGCTATCCGATCGTCTCGATCGAAGACGGCATGGCGGAAGATGACTGGCAGGGCTGGAAAGCCCTGACGGAGCGCATCGGCGCGCGCTGCCAGCTTGTCGGCGACGATCTCTTCGTGACGAATGAAAAGCGTCTCAAGGATGGCATCGCCAGGGGCTGCGCGAATTCGATCCTCGTGAAGGTGAACCAGATCGGCTCGTTGACGGAAACGCTGCGCGCCGTCGAAATGGCGCAGCGCGCGGGCTATACCGCCGTGATGTCGCACCGCTCGGGCGAGACGGAAGACGCGACCATCGCCGATCTCGCGGTCGCGACGAATTGCGGTCAGATCAAGACGGGCTCGCTGGCGCGCTCCGACCGCACGGCGAAATACAACCAGCTGCTGCGTATCGAGGAAGAACTCGGTGAGGCCGCGCGTTACGCCGGCGGCGCATTCCTGAAATAAATCGAGTCGAATTTCTCCTTTTTGGAGCGTCGTTCGATTCATTTTTCATCGAATGCACGAAAGCCACTGGTTAACCGGCGCTAGAATATCGCGCGGTATGCTGAAATCGCAGACGATTGCTTCGTTTGGGTTCGATATCCTCGACCGAAGCATGATTTCAGTTGAACAATTCCAAAGTCGCCCATAGCCTCCCCCTCATGCGCTTAAGGGGGATCTCACAGAAAACATAGTTGCGTTTATCCCCCTTCGGATCTTCGTCCGCCGCACCGGTGACGTCGTTCGTCGCATGTAAACGCACAATTTGGAGGTCTATTGATGCGGTTTCGTAAATCTGCGTTGCTTGCTGTTTCATCTGTCGCGTTAGCTGTTGGGGCAGCGTTCGGCGCTGCGGCGGGGGAAATGACGGATCGGGGACATGTCGAGCGGCCCGGCGCCGAGACAGGTTCGGTTACGTCGGGTTCTACAGACGGATTTGTCGATCCGCAGGAATTCAATCTTGACGATTTTGTCGGCTTCACCTTTCGCGGCAAGCCGATCGTCGATCTTGAGCAGGTCAAGCGTCAGATCGACTCTGGCGAAAATAACGCCGTTAACGCCGGCTCGATCACCTATTCTTTCGTGGAAAAGAACCATCTGACCGGCCTGTTCAACAACCCGCAATACGGCTTTACGGCGGGCGACGGCGTAAACCCGTTCTCCCCGGCGCAGCGCGCCGCCGCGCGCGAGAGCATTGGGCTCTGGGACGATTTGATTGCTCCGAAATTCATCGAGAAAAACGGCGTCGGCGCCGATATCCGGTTCGCCAACAGCGCTGACCCGGCGCAGGCCTACGCCTATTACCCGGAATATTCCGGCTTCTCGAATTCGCAAGGCTGGAAGTTCTTCGGCGACGTTTTCGTCGCGGATCCGAACATCAACTGGACGAACAACTGGCTCGGCTTCAACGGCTACGGCGCGACGACGCTCATCCATGAGCTTGGTCACTCTCAAGGCCTCAGCCACCCGGGCGCGTATAATTTCGATCCGAATATTCCGCTGAACTATGACAACAATGCGGAATACGCACAGGACAGCGAACAATATTCGATCATGTCCTACTGGAGCCCGAGCGAAACCGGCGCCGGCGTCATCGACTGGAGCACGTTCCTGTTCGGCAACGCGCAAACACCGATGCTGCATGACATCCTGACCATTCAGTCGAAATACGGCGCTGATCTGACGACGCGGACGGGCGACACCGTCTACGGCTTCAATTCGAACGCCGGCCGCAGCGTCTATGACTTCTCGCAGAACAGCTTCCCGAACGTCGCCTTCTATGACGCCGGCGGCAACGACACGATCGATCTTTCCGGCTTTGACGCCGGTGTGTTCATCGATCTTCATGCTGGAAGCTTCAGCTCCGGCGCGCAGGCGATCCCCGCGCTTTCGGCGATCAATGCGAACCGCGATAACCTCACTACCTTGTCGGGCACCACCTTCGCCCCGATAAGCCAGGCGACGGTGGATTCCGTCACTGCATCGCGCATCGCCGGTCACGCGGCGCAGATCGCCGCCGACACCGGTGTGTCGGGCGTCCTTTCGACCAGCCTTTTCAACCTTGCCATCGCCTACGGCACGGTCATTGAAAATGCGATCGGCGGATCGGCGCGCGATCTTCTGTGGGGCAACGAAATCGCCAACACCCTGTCGGGCAATGGCGGCGATGACGTTCTCAACGGATTTGAAGGCGCTGACACCTATCGCGGCGGCGCCGGAAATGACGAGTTCGTTTTCGATGTTCTCGAAAACGGCGACGTTGTTGAGGACTTCACGACCGGCGAAGACAAGATCAATCTTCGCGGCACAGGCGTTTCCTTCTCGTTCGTCGGCGGAGCGGCGTTCTCCGGCGTTGCCGGCGAGCTTCGTTATAGCGGCGGCGTCCTCTCGGGCGATGCCGACGGCGACGGCTCGGCCGATATTTCGGTCGATCTCGGCGGTGCGGCGCTCGCGGCGGGCGACCTCCTGCTCTAACGCGCCTTTGCAGGACAAATGAAGGGGCCCCGAAAGGGGCCCCTTTTTTGTCGCGCAACGCATCCGTAAACGAATTGTTAACCACAATTCGACTCAGGTGAGTCGCAAGAGATGCGGCGCGGGCGGGCGCCAAGGGGCGGTTATGCGTTTTTCATGGCGTTTGCTGGTCGATGTCATCGCGCCGGCTTTCATCGCCTGCGGGGTCGTCTATTTCGGTTACGGCGCGGTTGTCGGCGCCACGGGCTATCGCGCCTTGCAAAGCCTGCGGGCGGAAGTCGATGCGCGCGCGGCCGAGGTCGACGCTCTCAGCGTAGAGCGCCGAAAGCTTGAAATCGTCGCCCGCCAGCTCAACCCGAAATCGCTCGACCCGGACCTCGTCGATGAGAAGATCCGGACCGTTCTCGGCTATGTCGATGAGGGCGATGTCGTCATCCCGCGCGACCAGCTTCAGGAAATCCTCGCCGAGGCGGCAAAAGGGCGGGACTTGTGACGGGGGTGGCCATTCCCTAAAACCGGGTCGACCAAGCCGGGAGACCCGAATGGCCGCGAAAGCCGCAAAATCCGCCGCCAAACCAGCATCGCAAAAGGCCGCCTCGAACCTCAAGGCGGACAAGGACGAACTCCTCAAATATTACCGCGACATGCTGCTGATCCGCCGGTTCGAAGAGCGCGCGGGCCAACTCTATGGGATGGGGCATATCGGCGGTTTCTGCCACCTCTATATCGGGCAGGAGGCGGTCGTCGTCGGGGTTGAGGCGGTGAAGAAGCCCGGCGACCAGACGATCACCGGCTACCGTGACCACGGCCACATGCTCGCCTGCGGCATGGACCCGAAAGGCGTCATGGCCGAACTCACTGGGCGCGAGGGCGGCTATTCCAAGGGGAAGGGCGGCTCGATGCACATGTTCTCCAAGGAAGCTGAATTTTACGGCGGCCACGGCATTGTCGGCGCGCAGATACCGCTCGGGGCGGGTCTCGGCTTCGCCAATAAATACCGGAAAAACGGGCAGGTCAGCCTGACCTATTTCGGCGACGGCGCGTCGAACCAGGGCCAGGTCTTCGAAGCGATGAACATGGCGCAGCTTTGGAGGCTGCCCGTCGTCTTCATCATCGAGAACAATCAGTATGCGATGGGAACGGCCGTGACGCGCGCGCATTCCGACACGCATCTCTATCGGCGCGGCGCCGCTTTCGGCATTCCCGGCACGGAAGTCGACGGTATGGACGTTCTTGAAGTGCGCGAAGCCGCACGCAACGCGATCGATCATGCGCGCGAAGGCAAAGGCCCCTACGTTCTTGAAATGAAGACATACCGCTATCGCGGTCATTCAATGTCGGACCCGGCGAAATACAGAACGCGCGAGGAAGTCGACAAGGTTCGCGAACATAACGACCCGATCAAACGGTGCGAGCAACGCATCTTCGACAGCAAATTCGCAACCGAAGACGACCTCAAGGCGATTGATGCGGAAATCAAGGCGATCGTGAAGGAAGCAGCCGATTTCTCGCTTGAAAGTCCCGAACCGGCGCCGGCGGAGCTTTATACGGACGTTCTCGCCTGATCGCGGGGCGGCGGGAGGGTGACGCCTTGGCTGATCGCGCTCTGACGCTCGCGCATTTCTTTCCGTCGTTTTCTCTTGGCGGCCAGCAGCGCCGTCTTGCGACCCTGGTTGAGGGGCTGGGCCCACGGTTTACGCATCGCATCTATTCGCTGGATGGCGATCTCGGCGCAGCGTCGCTTTTGGACGGCGCTGTCGGCGTTCGCGTCGAACCGCTCCCCATCAGGAAAACATCTTTCCTGTCGCTTTCAAACATCGCAAGGCTCCGCAAAGCCATAACGCAATCCGGCGCCGATCTGTTGTGCACCTATAATTTCGGGTCGGTTGAAGCGGCTTTGGCGAACAGGTTCGGGCCGAACATAGCGCATGTTCATCATGAGGACGGGTTCGGCGCCGATGAAGCTTCTGGCGAAATCGGGAGGCGCGTTCTCGCCCGGCGCATCGCCCTCGCCGGCGCAAAAGTCACCGTTCCTTCCATGACGCTGCAAAGGATTGCTGTCGACAGATGGCGGCTCTCTGAGAAAAATGTCACGCGCATTACGCCCGGCATTGATCTGCCGCGTTTTCAAAACATCGCGCGCATTCAGCGTGATGAAATAATCATCGGCGCCGTCGGCGCGCTGCGCGCCGAGAAAAATTTCGCCAGGCTGATCCGCTGTTTTGAAATGGCGGCGGCCGATTGCGCGGCGCGGCTCGTGATTTTCGGCGACGGGCCAGAGCGGGATATTCTTGAGCGCTCCGTCGCAGCGAGCCCAATGCGCGAGCGAATTCGGTTCGCCGGCGCGACGCAAAAGCCGGAATTGGCGCTCGCGGAATTCGACATCTTCGCGCTGACCTCAGACACCGAACAAACTCCCATCAGTCTGATGGAGGCGATGGCGGCCGGCCTTCCCGCCATTGCAACCGATGTCGGCGACGTGCGCGCCTTGCTAGGCTCTGCGGCGCAGGGAAACGTCTTCGCTATTGACGATGAGGCGGGGCTTGCGCGCCGCCTGTCCGAGCTTGCGCGGGACGAACGCAAGCGGCGGGAAATCGGCGCGTTGAACGCGGAGACCGCGACGGGGTTCGCCCGCAAGCCGATGATTGACGCATTCAAGACGCTTTATCTTGAAACGGCCGGAATTCGCTGATGCGCGTTCATGTCGACATCCTCGACGACAAAAAGGCGTTCCTCGAAGAGTGGGAACGCATTTATGCGGTGTCGGACGCCGCATTTTTCCTGTCGCCGGCATGGATCGAGACGGCGATGGCGCTTGCGCCCGCCTCGACCGCGTTCAGGGGCGTGCGCATTTTCGATGATTTGCGCGGCGTTTACGGTCTGGCGCTTGTCGGAATGAAAAGCGCTCCGTCGCTATTCCGCCCGCATGAAGCCCGATTGAATGAATCCGGAAGCGAAGCCTTCGACCGCATCTATCTTGAATATAATGACTTCCTTCTCGCGAAAACGGCGTCCCCCGAGGCGCGGCTTGAAGCGATCTGCGCGATCATTGAGGCGATGCCGCGGGCAGATGAATTCGTCTTTCGCAATGCAAGGCCGCCGCTTGTCGCCGCCGTGGTCGCCGCCGCCGAACGCGCAGGCCTTGGCTGGCGCACGCTGCTGCGCCAGCCGACCTATGCGATCAACCTGTCGCAGCCTGTTCTTGACGGGTTTTCGAGCGCGTTGCGCGCCAAGATCAAGCGGTCGATGCGACGCTATGAAGAAAGAGGCGCGCTGAGGCTTGATCGCCCACAGAGCGAGGAAGAACGCGCGGTCGCCTGGACTGAGCTTATGCGTTTGCATGCCCAGACCTGGCAGAGGCGGGGAATGAAAGGCGTTTTCGGCGCGGCGGATTTCAGCGCTTTCCATCTTCGGCTTATCGAAGAACATCCGGACAAGACAGATCTGCTGCGTTTGAGCACAGTGGATGAAACGATCAGCATTCTATACAATTTCACGGATCAAACCCGGGCGTATAATTATCAGAGCGGGTTTCTATACGAATCGAACAATCAACTTGCGCCGGGATTTGTCGCCCATGCGCTCGCGGCCGAGCATTATCGGAAACGTGGGCTTCAGCTATATGACCTGATGGGCGGCGATGCTGACTACAAACGTCGCCTCGGCGTTGAAGGCGAGACGCTCCACTCGATTGCGCTTGTGCGCGACACGGTCAAGACGCGGCTGCGCGCAACGCTTGCGTCGGCGCTGCGCGGTCCCGCCGGAGGAACGCATCAAACATGACCAGCATCCAGAGTTCCTGCGAGCAGTCGCTGCCGCCGGCTTGATGGCGGTCGATCATTTTCGCGACTGCGGCGGTGTCGAACACGCCGCATTCGCGCCAGGCCTTCGAAGACAAAAGTCGCGCCGCAGGTCCGTCAGCTCGCCGCAGCCATCCGGCTATCGGCGGGCTGAACCCGCGCTTGCGGGCGATGAGCGTCGCCTCATCAAGACGGGCTTTTTGTGAGGCCTTCAGCAGCCGTTTGCCGCCGCCTTTCCCGAGAAGGTAGGAAGGCGGCAGGGAGAAGACCCATTCGGCAAGGGCGTGATCGAGAAACGGCGCGCGCGCCTCAAGGCCGTTCGCCATCGACGCGCGGTCGATTTTCGTCAACATCCGTCCGGGCAGCCAGGTTGCGAGATCGATCTTTCGCGCCAGAGCCAGCGGGTCGTGCGCGGCGTCGGCCGCTGCGATTCGAACAGCGCGCACGGGATCGCAGTCGCGTGTCGCGCGCCGGAAATCCTCCGAGAGCATCCTGTCGAGCCGGTCGGGCAGCGCCATGGCGATCGCCCGCGCATACGCGTCTGCGCTGTCATCGGCAAGCGATTGCAATGTGGTCTTGAAACGAAGCGGCCTCGGCGCCCAGTCGAGTTTCGGATAGGCGTATCCGAGCGGGCCTATGATCGCCCGCCGCGCCAGGGATGGCGTCGCGCGCCGGATGCGTTCTTCGGCGACGAAGAACGGATAACGGCGGTATCCGGCGAAAAGTTCATCGCCGCCATCGCCGGAAAGAGCGACCTTCACGTATCGGCGCGCCGCCGCGCAGACTTCAAAAGTCGGCAGGGCGGACGGGTCTGCGAACGGCTCGCCAAAGACGACGGCGATGCGATCGATTATGGCTGACGCGTCAACGCCGATGATTTCCTCATGATGATCGGTCCGATAGCGCGTTGCGATACGGCGCGCGTCGGCGCGCTCGTCAAATACCGCGTCATCGAATCCGATCGTGCAGGTCGTGACCGGCGATACGACGCGAGAGAGCGAGGCGATGATCGATGCGGAATCAACGCCGCCGGACAGGAAGGCGCCGAGCGGCGCATCCGAAACCGTCTGCGCTTTCACGGCGTCATCGAAGCGTTCAAGAAGCGCTTCCTGCGCAGCCTCGAATGAAAGACCGGCGTCGGAAGAAAATTCCGGTCGCCAGTATTTTTCAATCTTTACCGCTTCGCCGCGCCGCGCCTTCAAACGTGACGCCGGTTCGAGCTTGAACACGCCCTCATAAATCGACAGGGGATCGGGCACGAAGCCGTAGAGGAAATAAGCGCGCATCGCTTCAGCTGAATGCCGGAGGCTTATGAGGCCCGACGCCTCGATAGCGCCGATTTCGGAGGCGAAGACGAGGAAGCCGTCTTCGGTGACGGCGTAGTAAAGCGGTTTCTCGCCGAAGCGGTCGCGCGCAAGGGTGAGCGTTTTCGCCCGTGCGTCCCACCAGCCGAATGCGAACATGCCGCGAAGGCGGGAAACGTAATCCGCGCCATGCCGGGCGAGCCCTTCAAGCAGAACTTCGGTGTCGGATTTCGTCCGGAAGACGAGATGTGAGAGGTCGCGCTTCAGCGCGCGGTAATTGTAGATCTCGCCGTTGAAGGTGATGACATGCGCGCCGTCTGTCGAATGGAAGGGTTGCGCGCCGCCCTCAATGTCGATGATCGCAAGGCGTCTATGCGCAAGGCCAATCCCCGGCTCCGTGAAAAAACCTTCGCCGTCGGGGCCGCGATGCGCCAGCGCATCGGCCATGCGTTTCAGCGCCGTTCTGTCGACGGACCTTTCGGCCTTGAGATCGACGATGCCGGCGACGCCGCACATCGCTTCAATTCTCTTTCGGATCGCGCGGCCGCCAGTCGGCGACTGGCGACAGGCGCGCAAGATAGGTTTCGATCGCGCGGCGTCGTTCAGTCTCGCTCGCTGCATCGGATGATATGAACAGCGCGCCGCCTTGCGGCGCCTTTCCGGCCAGTCTGGCGCGCGCCGCTGCGAATTTAAGCGCGGCCGGGTTCGCGTAATACCGGTCGGCGAGCCAGTAGAGGCTGGCGACGCTGCGTTTCTCGCCGGAGGCGTTCGTGATGGTTTCAATCATCAAGGTCTTTGGTTCGCCTGCTACGCTGAAACCTTCCCGCGTGACGGCGATCCGCCGCCAGACAAGGCCGTCGGCGGCGCGAACATCGCTGCCGGCGATTTCGGCGCCGGCCCGATCATAGTGAAAATAGGCGGCGCCGATGGTCAGTGTCGTGTCTGAGGACGTTTCAACGGTCGATTGCAGCGCATCGGCATTGGGGACGTGCGGCGTCCAGCGCGTGTCCGGCTGCGATAAGGCAAAGCCGTCAGCGCTGGGCGTAATCACCGCGTTCGGCGAAATGGCGATGTCCGCGCGTTTCGCGTCGGCGGCGTTGAAGACGATGATCACCGAAAGGACAGTCATTGTCGCGAGCGTTACGTGGACGGAGGCGCCCGGCGTCCTTTGGCGTTTTGCTGCGCGCGCCGACGTCTCGGAGACGACATAGGGGCGGGCGAAGAGGGCGAGCCCGACAATTAGCAGCGCGTATATGGCCCAGCCGAGCGCGACATGGTCGGCGCCGACGCCGAACTGACGGTTGGAAAGCGTCGCAATGACGATGACGGCATAGGCGCGAAGCCAGTTGGCGATGAGTGCGCCGATGATCGCCGCCGCGATGAAGGCAGCGCGCGAGGACCAGCGGGTGAAGGACGTCGAGGCGAAAAGTATTGAAATCATCGCCGATGCGAGAAGGAAACGAAGGCCGGAGCATGATTCAGCAATCTCGAAACGGCCTGTCGCGGTTGAGAGGATGAACCCGTCGCGTATCGTCGCAACGCCGCTCAGATTGAGAAGGCATGCGACGACGCGCGACGTCAGGTCCTGCAAGGCGGGCGTCGCCTCAACGCCGAACGGGACCATGAAAAATAGGAAGACAAGCGGGAACGCCCATCGCCGCGAAAGGTCCGCGCCGAAGCACAGAATGACGGCGCCGATCACGGCCAGAACGAAAGACGCCTGCTCGACGAGGGCGACATTGGCCGCGTTCCCGGCGAGGAACAGAAGCGTTGCGCCGCCGATGACAAGGGCGCCGCGCCAGTCGCGGCTTGGATCGGCATATCGCCAG
>JAGRED010000038.1 GCA_020446725.1 Parvularculaceae bacterium
CATGTTTGCGCCGATAGCGCGTCAGGCGCCGATCATCCATGCGGATGAGATCGTCGCCGAGAAACAGCGCCTCCCCCGACGTCGCCCGGTCGATGCCGCCGAGAATATTGAGGAGCGTCGACTTGCCGCTGCCGGACGGCCCCAGGAGGACGACAAGCTCGCCGCGCGGAATTTCAAGCCCGACCCCGCGCAGCGCGTGCACGGCGGTCGGCCCCTCGCCATAGGTCTTGGTGAGGCCGCTGGTCCTGAACGCCGGCTGGTCTTCAGCAATCACGCCAACCCCTATAGGCCATGAGCGCCCGTTCGTCTTGATCCGTAACAGGCGACGCGGCGATTGGTCTCCGCCTCGTGAGGGGACGAAACTGGCGTTTCCCCCCGCCTCAGCCTATGTAGACGGCGTATGAACGAAGCGGCGACCATCAAGGCGGCGGCGGGCTTTCCGATGGCGGAAGCGCGGCTGATCGCGCGCCGGTTCGCCGAGCCCGACCCGAAAATCTACTGGCCGGATTTCCTGATCAGCGCCCTGGCCGGCTGGGCGGCGTTCGCCGGCGCTGTTTATTCCGCGCCGTTCTCGCTCCTCCAGATCTTGCTCATCCTCGTCGCCTCGGCGGCGCTCTTTCGCGCGGTGCTCTTCACGCATGAACTGGCGCATCTGAAGAAAGGGACGTTCGGCGCGTTCCGCCTCGTCTGGAACGCCGTCGTCGGCGTTCCGTTCCTCGTGCCGTCCTATTCCTACACCGGCGTTCATATCGATCATCACCGGCCAGGCGTTTACGGCTCGACGCGCGACGGGGAATATGTCTCCTTCGGCGCCGGCGCGCCGTGGCGGTCGGTCGCCTATGTTCTGCTCTCTTTCATTCTGCCGCTTTTGCTGCTGATCCGCTTCGCAATCCTGACGCCGCTTTCATGGATCATCCGCCCGATGCGCGGCCTCATCTGGCGGCGCATGTCTTCGCTCGCGATCGATCTGAATTACGACCGCCATCCGCAGAACAAGGATGACGATGAAACCTGGCTGGCGCAGGAAACGGCCGCCGCGCTGTTCGTCGTCGCGATCCTTTCCGCAATCGCGCTCGGCTATTTGCCGATTGCCGTTCTCGGCGTCTGGTACGCCGTGACGACGACGATCCTGTTCTGCAATTCGATCAGGACGCTAGGCGCGCACGCCTATCGCTTTTCAGGCGACGTCACCGTGAACAAGCTCGACGAGTTCCTCGATTCGATCAACGTGCCGTCGGAAGACCTGCTGACGAAGATCATCGCGCCCGTGGGCCTGCGCTTTCATGCGACGCACCACCTTTTCCCCGCGACACCCTATCACAACCTGCCGAAGCTGCACGCGGCGCTCGTTGACGAGCTTTCCGACAACCGCGTCTATCTGACGACGAGCCGGAAGAGTTTCGCTCACGCCGTCGCAACGCTTCTGCAGGACGCGCGCGCGGCCGATCAGCGCCGCAAAAGCCATGGGCGGCTCGCCGCCGAATAGGGTTCCGCGCGAAGGCGCATTCCCTTTGGGCGAACAGTCTTTATAGTCCCGCCAAAATAAAAGCGGAGACTGAGAGACCAATGGCCGAAAAAACCTGCGATGTCGTCGTCATTGGAGCGGGGCCCGGGGGCTATGTCGCGGCGATCCGCGCCGCGCAGCTCAACATGAAGGCGATCATCGTCGAGCGCGAGCACCTCGGCGGCGTCTGCCTCAACTGGGGCTGCATCCCGACCAAGGCGCTTTTGCGCACGGCCGAGGTTTACACGAACATGAAGCACGCCGCCGATTTCGGCCTCAAGGCCGATAATGTCGGCTTCGATCTCGACGCCGTCGTCAAACGCTCGCGCACTGTCGCGAACAAATTGTCGGGCGGCATCGGCTATCTGATGAAAAAGAACAAGATTGAGGTCGTCATGGGCGCGGCGAAGCTGGAGAAAGGCGCGCCGGCTCCGACCGTCCGTGTGAAGACGAAAGACGGCGAGGACGTGATAAAGGCGAAGCACGTCATATTGGCGACCGGCGCGCGCGCGCGGACGATCCCCGCCGCGGGGCTTGAGCCGGACGGCAAGTTCGTCTGGACCGCGAAGGAAGCGATGATCCCCGACGCGATGCCTAAAAACCTTCTCGTCATCGGCTCTGGCGCCATCGGCATCGAATTCGCGAGTTTCTATAACGCGCTCGGCGCCAATGTGACGGTCGTTGAAATGCTGGACCGCATCCTCCCCGCGGAGGATGAGGAAATCTCCGCCTTCGCCGAAAAGCAGTTCAGGAAACAGGGGATGAAAATCCTCACCGGCGCCGGCGTTGAAAAGCTCGACAAGGGCAAGATTTCGGTCAAGGCGACAATCAAGACAAAGGACGGCAAAACGGAAACGATCGAGGCTGACCGCGTCATCCTCGCCATCGGCATCACCGGCAATGTCGAGAATCTGGGGCTTGAAGCCGTCGGCGCCAAAATCGACCGCGGCCATGTCGTCGTCGATGAATGGCTAAAGACGGGCGTTCAGGGGCTCTACGCCATCGGCGATCTCGTCGGCCCGCCCTGGCTTGCGCACAAGGCGAGCCATGAAGGCGTCATCTGCATTGAAAAGATCGCGGGGCTTTCGGGCGTTCACCCGCTCGACGTCACCAAAATTCCGGGCTGCACCTATTCGCAGCCGCAAGTGGCATCCGTCGGCCTGACCGAAGCGAAAGCGAAAGCCGCCGGCAAGAAAGTGAAGGTCGGGCGCTTCCCCTTCAACGGCAACGGCAAGGCGATCGCACTGGGCGAGCCCGAAGGCATGGTCAAAACAATCTTCGACGAAGCGACCGGC
Source organism: Parvularculaceae bacterium (assembly GCA_020446725.1). GTDB lineage: Bacteria > Pseudomonadota > Alphaproteobacteria > Caulobacterales > Parvularculaceae > Amphiplicatus. The sequence continues at coordinate 2,800 of JAGRED010000038.1, forward strand.
GAATTACTCGGCGCGCATATGATCGGCGCGGAAGTGACCGAACTCATCCAGGGCTACGGCATCGTCAGAACCATGGAAGGCACCGAGGAAGATTTGATGCACACGATCTTCCCGCACCCGACGCTGTCGGAAATGATGCACGAGGCGACGCTGGATGCTTATGGGAAAGTTGTGCATGTTTAGGCATCCACACTGTTGACTAGAGATTGCCGATCAAAGTTGGCCTTATGCTGAATATTGACGGCCTAGCAGAGCTTGCTTGATACCTGAATCACGAGTGATGGAATTAAGCAAGCATAGTTGACCTAATGCAAAGGACGCTATTGGCGTTAGACGCTTAGCACTAAGCTTTGCAGCTTCATTGAGATTTATTTTAAAAAGGCTTCCTTCTTCGTTTGTCCGTATTGAGCTCACCTTCTTCTTTGTGACGTTGATGATTGAATAAGTATGTCCTATCGACGGTTTTGCATCGTCATTAAAGCTGTCGATAATTCCTAAAAGTGTCAGCGACGTATCGTAAAAACTCAGACCCGTTTCTTCATGCAATTCACGAAGCGCGCACTGCTTGAATGTTTCACCTTCCTTTAGCTTCCCTCCAAAAAGACCAATCATCCCCGAAAAATTCGATTCGCCCTTACTTCTTGCTTGCAAATATATATCAACCCCAAGACCGAGGCCATAACCAGAATCTTGCAAAATTACTTTTGCATATTGCTGCTTAACTTCCTCAGCGCCGCTCTGAATTGTAATCGTCGTCATTTCGCCGTCCCCCTTTAGGATAGTTCTTCCACGTTTAACATGATAACAGAATAGACGCTAAGAGGCCGACAGCAAGTGGCGTGAAGGAATGCCAGAACCTGTAACGCATCGCAGCAGTACTTGACGATTCATCATGGCCGTCGGCTTGATGACGAGCCTAATAATCGGGATCAATGTGAAAATGACGATCATCGGTATTTGGCCGCGCCAGAAATCGCCGGCGCCTGAGCCGAACAGCGTGTCGATGAAGTCGGCCATTGCGTTGCCTTCTCCCCAGCCGGCGCGGGCACTCTAACGCGGTCCGCTACCGGCGTCATCCCGGATGCGTTGCAGCACGTAGTGTTGCAATGCGGGTCCGGGATCTTGGCGTTCAGGGCGCCTGTGTTTGGAAGAGATCCCGGAACAGCGCAGCAGCGTTTCACGCTGCAGCGCATCCGGGATGACG
>JAGRED010000373.1 GCA_020446725.1 Parvularculaceae bacterium
AATTCGCTCGTGCTGTTCGGCGTCGAGCGCTATTTCACCCTCGCCTCGTCGGCGCGGGACTATGACCGCCGCTTTGATAAGATCCGCAATGACTGGCAGATCGACAAGGCGCTGCTCGGCCTGTCGGGGCGCCCCGGGCCCTATGCGCGCTGACGCGGCGGCAACGGAGGGAGGAAAAGATGAACCTCATTTCGGCTATCGGCTGCGCGGCGTCGATATTGCTGCTTGTCGGCTGCGACCGGCCGATCTTTCCGACCGCGGCGCCCGAACCCGCGACCTATCCGGCGCCGGACGCCGAACCGGAAGATGCTGAGCCGGAAAACGGTGATCCCAGCGGGGACAAAACCCAAGACGAGGACTTGACGACGCCGAACTAGCCTGCGTCGTCAATCGACGCCCTGCGCCCGGTAGTAACCGCCGGTGAAGCGGACATATTCGCGCGCGACGCCGCGCTGGATCATCATCGCGGTGATGTCCTCTCCCGTCTCGGTGAAGCACTGCGCGACGATGCGGCCGTAACGGTCGATATCGCGGCGCCGGCATTTGAGGCGGCGGCCGAGCGCGATGCGCGTCATCGCCGCCGTCGCCTCGGCGCCGCCCGGCGCGCCCCGTTCCGGCGCATCAAGGCCCCAGACGCGAATACGCGGACCGACGCCGTTCATGACGAAGGTGTCGCCGTCGATCACATGAGCGACCGTCGCGGAGAAACCGTCAGAGGAAAGATGTTGCGGCGCGCTCGCCGGCGTTTCTGGCGCATCGCCGCCGGCGCCCGGCATGCGGACAAGGCGCTGCGCGGCGGCTGGCGACAGGATCGCCGAAATACCGATTGAGATAGACAGCATGGCGAAAACGCCGGCGCCGCCGTTTCGATTCAGGATTAACGCGCCGCCCTTCATTCAGACCTCCCCGCTCTTGCAGAGGGGTCAAGCAAGATCGACGCCGCGCGGGCGTAGCGTCGTCTCCGAAGCGCATAAATTGCGCTACGCTTCGGTAATTTGGCGCGGTCGCGTATTCTGGGTAGACAGGGCCGCCCGCTCCGACGGCGTAATCAAGAATGGGGGATGGAATGGCCTTTGACCGTGATGAGCCGATCGCCGAGTACAAGCCCATCAATAATGAAAGCGTCGATGTCAGAGACGTCGATCATCATTCCGCTTTCGCCGTATTGAAGAAGAAAGGATGGTTTACGACCGTCTACTTCCTCGAACAAAGGCTGGCGAATGACACACTGGCGGGGCGTTACACGCTCTTTGGCGGCGGTTCTGATGACGGCGAGAGCTCCTACGAAGTCGCCGTCGCCCGCGAAGTCGCGCAAGAGACTGGAGTCGTCGCGCAACCTAATCAATATGTGTCCAAACATTTTCTGATTTCGACCGTGCCGGGCGGAACCAAATTCGCGGTCGAGATTTTCCTGCTGGACCCTGAAATTGCAAAGCGTCAGCTAAGCTCGTCAGCAATCAGACGCCATCAGGCCGCAAGGGCTATTGAAGCGCCGGATGACCTCGTCGGTCCGCCGAAAAAAATCCGGCGCTTCGGCAATTTCTGGTTCTTCTCGAATTGGTCCCGATTATCGTCGATCGCCATATACGCGCTTCTCGAAGACTGCGCCTACGATATGAACCGGAACGGACATGGCTGAAATCGGGCGAGGCCCGCAGCGCGACCTACGCATGCGTATACGGATCAAGTGACAGATTAACGCCCGCCGGCCGAAGTGATTTCGCCCCGCCGCATCGCAGCATTCTTAATTGCGCATTTACCTTTCTTAACGAAGCGTAAAAATGTGAACTTGGTTAACGCAGTTTTCCGTTGACCGTCCGGCGCGCGGGTGTTTCAATTTTCCCGTCGGCGAAATCCTCCGTAGACCGACAAAGTAAGCTGAAGCGACCATGTAAGCTGAAGCGACAATGTAAGCTGAAACGATCCACTGCGTATCGCGGCGACTCCCCCCCTCCCGCCGCGAGCCCCTGACGACGGTTCTTGCGTATTGCGCGTCCCTCTCCGCACGACGTTTCAAGAGCGGAAAGGCATAAAGCGATCAGTCGGACCGGGATGCGGATAGCGGGTGCGAACTTCCACGGGTTCGCGCCCGCATTTTTTTGATCTCCTTATTCAGCGGCGCCGGCGCCCCACGACAGGCGGAGCCCTATCGACGGGCGGAGCCGTTGACGCGATGAAGCGTTTCGCCTCCGCGATGCGGATCGCGTTACACTTGTCGTCTCACTGCCCGTTCCCTTTTATGGAGGTCTCATGCCGCGCTTTAAGGTCAACGGCCGCCGCGTCGACTATTCCGGCGATCCCGACATGCCGCTTTTGTGGTTCCTGCGCGACGAGCAGGGATTGAAAGGCGTCAAATTCGGTTGCGGCGCAGCGCTTTGCGGCGCGTGCACGGTTCATGTGAACGGCGAGGCGGTGCGCTCCTGCGTGACGCCGATGGCGTCCGTCGAAGGCGCATCGGTGACGACGATCGAAGGCTTGTCGGACGGCGATACGTTGCACCCGGTGCAGGAAGCCTGGCTTGAGGAAGACGTGCCGCAATGCGGCTATTGCCAGGCGGGGCAGATCATGGCGGTCGCCGCGTTCCTTGAAAAAACGCCGAACCCGACCGACGCCGACATCGACGACGGCCTCACCAATATATGCCGTTGCGGGACCTATCATCGGCTGCGCAAGGCGGTGCATCGCGCCGCGGCGATGCGCGGGGGGCGCTCATCATGAACGCGCCCTTCATCTCAACCCGCCGCGACATTCTCCGCTACGGCGCCGCGGGCGGCGCGCTCATCATCGCCGCGCCGCTCGGCGCGTGTTCGCGCGCGGCGAAGGATGCGCCGTTCATCGAACCGCCGAGCCTTCAATGGTTCGAGGGCGCGGTGGGTCCGTTCATCGTCATCAAGGCGGACGAAACGATCGAAATGGGGTTTCCAAACCCCGATATGGGCCAGGGCGTCGACACCGCGCTGCCGATGCTCGTCGCGGAAGAACTCGAGGTCGACTTCGACAAAGTGAAAACCGTCCAGATGCCGCTCGGCATCAAGATGGGCGATGACGGGAACATGACGTGGAAGCACGTGCCCCAAGGCTCGGGCGGTTCGACATCGATCCCTGAGAACTGGGAAGTCCTGCGTCAGGCGGGAGCCCTTGCGCGCGGGCTGCTCGTCTCCGCCGCTGCGGTGCGTTTCGGCGTTCCGGCCGAGGAACTCACCGTCGCGAAAGGCGTCGTCACGCATGAAGCGTCCGGGCGTTCCGCAACCTATGGCGCGCTCGCCGAAGCCGCCGGCTCGATCGCGCCGCCAGATGCGCCGCCGGCGCTGAAGCCGCGCGAAGCGTTCACGATCATCGGCACGCCGCAGAAGATGAAGAACGCCCGCGCGATCGTAACGGGCCGCGCGATCTACGGCATCGACGCGGCATTGCCGGGCATGTTGCATGCGGTGATGGAACGCTGCCCCTATTTCGATGGAACCGCGATTTCGGTTGACGACAGCGCGGCGCGCGCCGTTCCGGGCGTCGTCGATGTCGTCAAGGTGCGCCGTCCGCCGCTCGGCGAGCCCTATGACGTTCAGGCCGAAGGCTACGCCGTCGTCGCAACCTCTCTCTGGGCGGCGATGAAGGGCCGCCGCGCGCTCAATATCGAGTGGGATCACGGTCCCTATGCGGATGAATCCTCGGCGAGTTTCAAGCGACATTGCGCCGATCTTCTCGCCGGAACCGGGCAGATCGTACGCGACGACGGCGATTTCGACGCCGCCTTCGCAGGCGCTGCCGAAACCTATGAGGCGACCTATTGGGAGCCCTATGTCAGCCACGCGCCGCTGGAGCCGCAGAACGCGCTCGCCGATGTGCGCGAGGACGGCGTCACCATTATCGCACCGACGCAGACGCCGTCGAGCTGCAACCGCATGGTCGCCGAAGCGCTGCAACGCGAGCGGCTGGATATCGAGGTTCTGCCGACGCGTCTCGGCGGCGGATTCGGGCGGCGGCTCTCGAACGATTACGCGGTTGAGGCGGCGCTGATCAGCCAAACGGTGAAGGCGCCGGTGAAACTGCTCTGGACGCGCGAAGACGATCTCCGGCACGATTTTTATCGCCCCGCGGGCATGCACCATCTGAAGGCCGCCTTCGACGCCGACGGAAAGCTCACCGGATGGACGCACCGGCTCGCCAGCGCGTCGAAATATTACCGCCGCCCCAATCTTCCGGAATCGGAATACTGGACGTCTGAATTCTGGGACGACGATTTTCCCGCCAACATCGCCGAAAATTACCGGCTTGAATATTTCTCCGCGCGTTCGGGCGCGCCGCGCGGTTCCTGGCGCGCGCCGGCGCATACGGCGAACGCTTTCGTCGTGCAGAGTTTCCTCAACGAGATCGCGCATCAGCGCGGCGAAGACCCGCTCGGGTTTCGGCTGCGCCTGCTCGGCGATCCGCGCGACATTCCCTACAAGAATCATGGCGGCCCCGTTTTCAATCCAGGCCGCCTCGCCGCCTGTCTTCGTCTGGCCGCTGAAAAAGGCGGCTATGGCGAGACGATGCCGAAAGGGCGCGGCCGGGGCATCGCCGGCCATTTCACGTTCGGCGGCTATTGCGCGCAAGTCGTCGATGTTGAAGTCGGCGAGGATGGTCGATTGAAGACGACGCGCGTTGTGGCGGCTGTCGATATCGGCACGGTCGTCAATCCTAACGGCGTCGTCGCCCAGCTTGAATCGGGCGTCAATGACGGGCTGTCGACCGCGCTGCGCCTTGCGATCGAGGTTGACGGCGGGCGCGTGACGACAGGGAATTTCGATACCTATCCGCTGATGAAAATCGCCGACGCGCCGCCAGTCATCGAAACGCATATCATAGACAATGGCGACGCGCCCTCCGGCATGGGCGAGATGGGCATTCCCCCGCTTGCGCCGGCGCTCGCGCATGCGATCTTTGAAGCGACGGGAAAGCGCATCCGCACCTTGCCGATCGCCGACCAATTGCGAGGCTAAGTCTCTATTGCAGTTCGATCCGTCAGGCGGCGACATTCTCGGCTTTGCGGAAGAGGAGCTCGCCGCCGGGCGGCGCGTCGCCATTGCAACGCTGACCGACATTGACGGCTCCTCGCCGCGCGCGGTCGGCGCGCAGATGGCGATTGCAGAAGACGGTCGCTTCTGCGGCTCGATCTCTTCCGGCTGCCTTGAACGGGCGATCATCGCCGAAGCGGGAAGAACGATCGCAGAGGGCGACGGCGGCGTCATCCGTTACGGAAAAGGCTCGCGTTTTGTCGATGTCGTCCTTCCCTGCGGCTCAGGCGTCGATATTCTTTTCACGGTCGCCAGCGCCGGTGACGCCATCACCGCCGCTCTGGCGTCTTTGCGCGCGCGCCGATCCGCAGCCCTTCGGTTTGGAACAAACGCCGTTATGACGGCGAACGAAGACAGCCGCGGCTTTCTGCGCGCCTATCGCCCGCCGATCCGCCTAGTCATTGCAGGCTATGGACCGGAATTGACGCTTCTCGCCGCCATCGCATCGGCCGCCGGGTTTATCGTATGCGCGCTGTCCCCGGACGCGGAATGCCTTGCGACCTGCAACGCCGACGAAACAGCACGCCTGCTCTCGTCGTCCGTCTTACCGGAAATCGCGATTGACTATCGAACCGCCTGCATTCTCCTTTTCCACGATCGCGAATGGGAACGCGCGCTGGCGCCGCTCTTTCTTCAATCGCCGGCGTTCTATGTCGGCGCCGTCGGCGGCCCCAAAACGGCTGCGCTGCGACGCGCCTCGCTTCAGGAAGACGGCCTTAGTGAAGCCGACATCGCGAGGCTTTCAGCGCCGGTCGGGCTGGTCCCGATGACGCGCGATCCTTCCTCGCTCGCCGTTTCAATTCTCGCCGAAATCGTGGCTAAGGCGCCCTCATGACGGGCGCGGAACGACCCGAAATCATCGCCATCCTTCTCGCCGCCGGCCTGTCGCGACGTTTCGGCGCCGACAAGCTCGGCGCGATGATCGACGGGCGCGCCGTCATTGAACGCTCGGCGTCGGCGCTCGCCGCATGCGGTTGCAGCGACAAGATCGCCGTCGTCGGCCCAACATCCGTCCACAAGCCGCTTCTGCTTTCGATGGGTTTCAAGGTTATCGAGAACGCGAAAGCGGATGAGGGCATTTCATCATCGATCCGGCCAGGCGTCGCGCATGCGCAATCCAAAAGCGCCGACGGCGTTCTGATTGCGCTCGCCGACATGCCCTTTGTCGATGGCGCGCATTTCGACCGGCTGATCGACAAAGCGGTCAGGAGCGATGACGGCCTTTCCTTCAGCACCGCTGGGACAAGGCGGACGCCGCCGGCCGTTTTCATGGCGCGACGGCTCGATGATCTGCTCGCGCTGACGGGAGACGCCGGCGCGCGCATGTTGTTGAAGCAGGCGGACCTGGCTTGCGGCGTCGAAGCGCCAGACGCAATGCTGCGCGATATCGACGCGCCGTCGGATATCGAAACCTAGCGGACGACGCCGGCGTCCTTGAGCGCCTTTATCGCATCTGCGTCGCGTCCGAGCGCGCGCAGGATCGCATCGCTGTCAGCGCCGGTTTCGCGCGGCGGCGTCGGCGCGTGCTGCGCGGAAGCCGAAAAGCGCGGCGCCGGCGCCGGCTGCATGACGCCGCCGACATCGATGAACGTTTCCCGCGCCTTGTTGTGCGGATACGCCGGCGCCTCCTTCATCGAAAGGACCGGCCCGAAGCAAACATCCGTTCCCTCGAGGAGCGCCCGCCATTCATCACGCGTCTTCGTTTTGAAGATGGCCTCAAGCTCGCGTTTCAAATCGCCCCAATGCGCCGGGCTCATCTGGGCGTCGAATTCAGAGCGATCCGCAAGCCCGAGCTTTTCGCGCAGCAGCGCATAAAACTGCGGTTCGATCGACCCGATCGAAACCCACTTCCCGTCTTTCGTTTCAAACGTGTTGTAGAAATGAGCGC
>JAGRED010000374.1 GCA_020446725.1 Parvularculaceae bacterium
CGCAAAGCCCCAGCCGAAGATCGCGCCGAGATCGGCCGATTGCGGATCATGGACGATGCCGTCCGCAAAGCATTGCGCGGCGGGGATGAGCTGCGCGTAGAGGATGCGTTCCTTGACTTCGTCGCCGCTCGGCTGGTCCTTCGCCGGCGGGAAGTAATCGGCTAGCCCTTTCCAGAGCGCTTTCTTGCCGCCTTCCGGATAGTCGTAAAATCCGCCGCCGGATTTGCGGCCGAGGCGGCCGAGCTTGTCGACCATGACGTTCAGAAGATCTTCAACGCCCGAGGGCTTGTAGTCCTTGCCGAGTTCTTTCTTCGTCGATTCCATCACGCGCTTGCCGAGCTCAAGCGATGTCTCGTCAACAAGCGCCAGCGGGCCGACCGGCATGCCGAGCATTTTCGAGGCGTTCTCGATGAGCGCCGGCGAAACGCCTTCCTTCACCATCAGCATCGCTTCGTTGAGATAGGGCGGCACGACGCGGTTGGTGTAGAAACCGCGGGTGTCTTTGACGACGATCGGCGTCTTCTTGATCATCCCGACATAATCGAGCGCCGCCGCCAGCGAGCGGTCGCCGGACTTGTCGCCAGGAATGATCTCGACGAGCGGCATCTTGTCGACCGGCGAGAAGAAGTGAATGCCGATGAACTGGTCGGGGCGCTCGGAATTTTTCGCAAGGCCCGTGATCGGCAGCGTCGACGTGTTGGACGCGAAAATGACATCCTTGCCGATGACGGCTTCGGTTTTCTTGATGACGTCGGCCTTGACGTCCGGATCCTCAAACACAGCCTCGATGATCATGTCGACGTCTTTAAGGTCGTTGTAATCGGTCGTCGGCTTGATGCGGGCGAGCAGTTCATCGCCCTTCTCTTTCGACACCTTGCCGCGGGCGACGCCTTTTTCAACGATACCGGCCGAATAGGCCTTGCCTTTTTCTGCGTATTTCATGTCGCGATCGAGCAGCACGACTTCCGCCCCGCCTTTCGCCGTCACATAGGCGATGCCGGCGCCCATCATGCCGGCGCCGAGCACGCCGATCTTGCCCAGCTTCGACTTCTCAACGCCTCTCGGGCGCTGTTCGCCTTTCTCCGCCGCCTGCTTGTTGATGAACAGCGTGCGGATCATGTTGCGCGTCTGCGGGCTCGCAAGCAGCTTGCCGAAATATTTCGATTCAATCCGGATCGCCGTGTCAAAAGGAACGACCGACCCTTCATAAAGGCACGAAAGGATATATTGCACGGCCGGATAATTGTGCTGCGTTTCCCGCTGAGCCATCGCATTCGACGCGACGTGAAACTGAACCGCGCCCGGATTCGTCGGTCCGGCGCCGCCCGGATATTTGAAGCCCTGCTTGTCCCAGGGTTGCGCGGCTTTCGGGTTCGCCTTCACCCAGGCTTTCGCCTTGGCGACGATTTCATCGGCCGGCGCGATTTCCTGAATGATGCCGTATCCCTTCGCCGTCGCCGGATCGACCGGATTGCCCTGCGTCGCCATGAGCGCGGCGTTTTGCAGGCCGGCGAGGCGCGGAAGGCGCTGCGTGCCGCCGCCGCCCGGCAAAAGCCCGACTTTCACTTCCGGCACGCCGAGCTGAATTTTCGGGTTGTCGGCGCAAACGCGATAATGACAGGCGAGCACCAGTTCGAGGCCGCCGCCGAGCGCCAGACCGTTGACCGCCGCCGCGACCGGCTTCGCATGCGCTTCGCCCTTTTGGAGCTTTTTCGCCGGCACGCCGCTTGTCTCAAGCCTGCGCAGCATATTGTTGAGATTGAATAGCCGGTCGAACAGGTCTTTCGGCGATCCGGAATCGAGACGGCCGCCGCCGAGCATCCTGAGATCGGCGCCGGCGAGAAAACCCGACGCCTTGCCCGAGGTGATGACCGCGCCTTTGATCGCATCATCGCTACAGAAGCGATCAACGAACGCCGCAAATTCGTTCATCAGCGCTTCGTTCCAGACGTTCATCGACTGGCCTTTGAGATCGATCGTGACGAGCGCGACGCCGTCGCCGTCGACTTCAACTGTCATTGCTTGTTCTGACATGATCTGACTTCCGTATTTCAAACTTGATTAAACGCGCTCGATGATCGTAGCCGTGCCCATGCCCGCGCCGATGCAGAGCGTCACGAGCGCCGTTGATTTGCCGGAGCGCTCCAGCTCATCGACCATCGTGCCGAAGATCATTGAGCCCGTCGCGCCGAGCGGGTGTCCCATGGCGATGGCGCCGCCGTTCACGTTGATATCCGAATGGTCAATGTCGAGCGCCTGCATGAAGCGCAGGACGACGGAGGCGAACGCCTCGTTAAGCTCCCACAGGTCGATATCTTTCTTCGACATGCCGGCCCGCTTCAACGCTTTTTCCGCCGCGAATTCCGGCCCTGTCAGCATGATCGTCGGCTCCGATCCGATCGAGGCCATCGAAACGATGCGCGCACGCGGCTTGAGGCCGAGACGCTCACCGGCTTCTTTCGATCCGATCAGAACGGCGCCGGCGCCGTCGACGATGCCGGATGAATTGCCGGCGTGGTGGATGTGATTGATCTTCTCGACTTCGGGATATTTCTGGATCGCGACGGAGTTGAATCCGAAATTCTCGCCGAGCATGGCGAAAGACGGCGGCAGGGCGCCGAGCGCCTGCATGTCGGTATTCGCGCGGATCGTCTCATCATGAGCGAGGATGTCGACGCCCATCACATCCTTCACGGGCATAATCGATTTCTTGAAGCGTCCTTCTTCCCATGATTTCGCAGCGCGCTTGTGGCTTTCGACCGCATAGGCGTCGACGTCATCGCGCGAGAAGCCGTATTTCGTCGCGATCAGGTCGGCGGAAATTCCCTGCGGCACGAAATAGGTCTTGAACGCGACCGACGGATCGACCGGCCATGCCCCGCCGTCCGAACCCATCGGCACGCGGCTCATCGATTCAACGCCGCCGCCGATCGTCATATCCGCCTCGCCGGACTTCACCTTCGCCGCGGCGATGTTGATCGCCTCAAGGCCGGAAGCGCAAAAGCGGTTAACCTGAATGCCGGCGGTCGTTTCGGCGAAGCCCGCATTGAGGAGCGCCGTCCGTGTGACGACCGCACCCTGCTCGCCGACGGGCGAAACGACACCCATCGCGACGTCATCGATCGCAGCCGTGTCGATATTGTTGCGGTCGCGGATCGCCCCGAGAACCTGGGTCGCCAGTTGAACCGGCGTGATCTCGTGGAGGCTTCCGTCTGACTTTCCCTTGCCGCGGGGCGTGCGTACGGCGTCGAAGACATAAGCTTCAGTCATGGGAAAAATCCTCTTCGGATAAAGCTGACGATCGGAACCTGTGGGGCCGAAAAGTTAGGTCGGCCGATCTAGAATGGTCTACCTAAGCGCCCGACCCCGGCTCCGCAATGTTGCTACGCAGTATTAACGAGCAGGCCGGCCCGCCATAACCGCCATCATGACAGGGGCGATGCTTCACGCTATTGCGAGGCCGCCAATCCAACCCAATTCCGACAGGCGAACATGACCTCGGCCCCTACGCTCGGCGATCTCAGAAACACGATCCGCGATCACACCCTCACAGACGAATCTGAGCGGGTCCGGGCGCTGATCGCCGCGGCCGAATTGTCGCAGGAGGCGCGCCGCGCCGCCCAGGACAAGGCGGCGGCCTTCATCCGCTCGGCGCGCTCGGAATCTTCCCGGTCTTCGCTCGTCGACAAATTCCTTCAGGAATACGGCCTCTCGACGGCCGAGGGCGTCACGCTGATGCGCCTCGCCGAGGCGCTCCTCAGGACGCCGGACGCGGCGACGGCGGACGCCCTCATCAAGGACAAGGTCGAGGCCGGCGACTGGACCGCGCATAAGGGAAAGAGCCCCTTCCCGCTCGTCAATTTCTCGACCCGCGGATTGATGCTCACCGCCGCCTGGCTCGACGACATCGAAGGGTCAGGCGCCGCCCGCAAAGCCGCGCGCGCCACAAAAGACCTTCTCGACCGCGTCGGGGAACCGGTCATCCGCGCCGCGGTCGCGCAGGCGATGAAGATCATGGGCGAGCATTTCGTCCTCGGCGAGACAATCGAAGAAGCGCAGCGACGCGCCAAAGGCTTTGCGAAGGCCGGATACAATTTCTCCTTCGACATGCTTGGCGAGGCCGCCCACACGGAAGAGGACGCGCAGAAATTTTTTCGCGACTATGAATCCGCAATCGCCGATATCGCGAAATCCGCAAACGAAAAGCGCGCCGTCGATAATCCCGGCATCTCCGTCAAGCTCTCCGCGCTTCATCCGCGCTACGAATACGGCAAACGCGCACGCGTGTTGCAGGAACTCGGCGAACGCGTCCGCCGTCTCGCCATTCAGGCGAAGGAAGCCAATATCGGTTTCAATATCGATGCGGAGGAAGCCGCGCGGCTCGATCTTTCACTCGACCTCATCGAAGGATTGATGCGCGATCCGAAACTCCAGGGCTGGGAAGGTTTCGGCGTCGTCGTTCAGGCCTATCAGCGCCGCGCGCCCTTCGTCATCGACTGGCTCGCCGCGCTCGCGCGCGAAACCGGCCAGCGGATCATGGTGCGGCTCGTCAAGGGCGCCTATTGGGACGCGGAGATCAAGCGCGCGCAGGTGATGGGGCTTCAGTCCTATCCCGTTTTCACGCGCAAAGTTTCAACCGACGTTTCCTATCAGGCATGCGCAAGACAGCTCTTCGCCAACGCCGACATCATCTACCCGCAATTCGCCACGCACAACGCGCTGACCGCGGCGCTGGTGCGGGAGATGGCGGGCGACGTGACAGAATACGAACTCCAGCGCCTGCACGGCATGGGCGAAGCGTTGCATGACAGCCTGATCAAGAACGGGCTGCGCTCGCGCATTTACGCACCGGTCGGCGGCCACAAGGAATTGCTGCCCTATCTCGTCCGGCGCCTGCTTGAGAACGGCGCCAATTCCTCTTTCGTCAATCAGCTCTTCGATCCGAAAACCTCGATCGACGACATCGTCGCCGATCCGGTCGAGGAAGCGAAAGCGCTCAATACAATCCCGAACACAGCCATTCCGGCGCCGCGCGATTTGTTCGGCGGAACGCGCCTCCTAGCCGAGGGCTGGGACGAAACCGATCCCGACACCGCCGAGCAGCTTCAACTCGCCGTCGGTCAGGCGCTCGATACGCGTCGCGCCTACGGACCGATCATTGACGGCGTGACGCCGAAAGGCGCGCCGACGCCGTCGATCAATCCCGCGCATCGCGGCGAAACGATCGGCGTTGTCGATTTCGCCGATGCGGCGCAGGTGAGCCTCGCCTGTTCCGCCGCCGCCGCCGCGCAGCCCGCCTGGGCGCGCATGACGGCCGATGAGCGCGGCGCGATCCTGATGAGCGCCGCAGACCTTCTTGAAGAGCGCGCCGAGCACTTCATGCAGATCGCAACGCGCGAAGCGGGCAAGACAATCCCCGACGCGATCGCCGAAATCCGCGAAGCGGTCGACTTCCTGCGCTATTATGCAGTTGAGGGACGCGGGCTAAACGGCGAACCACTCGGCGTCGTCGCCTGCATCTCGCCGTGGAACTTTCCGTTGGCGATTTTTCTCGGGCAAGTGTCGGCGGCGCTCGCCGCCGGCAACGCCGTCATTGCAAAACCCGCCGAGCAGACGCCGATCGTCGCCTGCGAAGCCGTTCGGCTGCTGCATCAGGCGGGCGTGCCTTCCGGCGTTCTGCACTTCCTGCCGGGCGACGGACCGGGCGTCGGCGGCCCGCTGGTCGCGCACCCGATCGTCAAAGGCGTCATTTTCACCGGCTCGACCGACGTTGCGAAAATCATCAATCGCGCGCTCGCGGCGGCCGAAAAATTCGACGCGACGCTGATCGCGGAGACCGGCGGCATCAACGTGATGATCGTCGATTCAACCGCGCTCCTTGAGCAGGCGGTGAAGGATGTCATCGCGTCCGCCTTCCAGAGCGCTGGACAACGATGCTCCGCCTGCCGTCTTGTCTGCGTGCAGGAGGACGTTGCGGACCGCTTCAACGAAATGCTCGCAGGCGCGATGGCGGAGCTTTCTCTCGGCGATCCCGCCCGCCTCTCAATCGATGTCGGCCCTGTGATTGACGAGGAAGCGCGCGCCAATATCGACGCGCATGTGGCCGAGATGGAGCGCAACGCGCGCCTGATCGCGCGCGCGCCGGCGCCGGAAGGCGATGTCGAGGGAACATTCGTCCGCCCGGTTGCGTTTGAGATCGACAAGATCGCCGACCTGACGCGCGAGGTGTTCGGCCCCGTTCTTCATGTCGTGCGTTTCCCGGCGGACACCGTTGACGCGTTGGTCACTGACATCAACGCACTCGGCTACGGCCTCACCATGGGCGTTCACTCCCGTATCGACGAAACGATGCATTCAATTGTCGCGCGCGCGCGCATCGGCAACATCTACGTCAACCGGAACCAGATCGGGGCCGTCGTCGGCGTGCAGCCTTTCGGGGGCGAGGGATTGTCAGGAACCGGTCCGAAAGCCGGCGGCCCGCATTATCTCGAAGCGATGCAGAAGCGCCGCGCGCCGCAAGGCGCCGCCGCGATTGACGTCTTGTCCGATGCGCCGGCGCCGCTCTTCGATCAGCAGATGCGAAAGTCGCAGGCTGCGTTCCTTAAATGGCATGAGGCGAGCGACCGCCGCGACATCCTAACCAGAGCGGCGGCGATCACCGGCGACGGCGAGGCGGAAATCTTCCGCGTCGCCGCGTCATTGCTCGCCGAACATTTCACGAATGCGGTCGACCTTCCCGGCCAGACCGGAGAATCGAATTTCCTGCGCCTCAAAGGGCGCGGCGTCGTCGTTTGCCTCGGCGGCGGCGCACCCGCAGCCAATCGCCGGCAGATCGCTCTCGCGCTTGCGGCGGGCGATGCGGTAATCTGTTCCGCCTCGATCGCCGACAAGATCGCGCCGGCGCTCGACAAAGCCGGCGCGCCGAGCGACCTCGTCCTCAGCGGACCATCGGAGGCGGCGGTTCATGAGGCCTATCTTCTCGATGCGCGCGTCAAGGCGATCGCCTTCGACGGCGCGGCGCAAACGCGCGCCCTAATCCAGAAAACGCTCGCAAGGCGGGACGGCGCCATCGCCCCGCTTCTGTCGAGCCTCGACGAACCGCATCGCTATGCGACGGA
>JAGRED010000039.1 GCA_020446725.1 Parvularculaceae bacterium
GGATGCGTTGAACGCGCTGCCGCCGATCGCCGAGTCGGACCGCATCGTCGAGGCGATGCGCCGCAACTAGGCCGGTTTCCGGCTATCGTCGAACAATTCGCCGATTTTGCATAATCGCAAGTGATGTAAGTCACTCGATTAGCGCGGCGCATTCGATAGGATCGGCGCGTCAATCAAACTCCGTCATTGAAGCCGACGCGCAAAGCGTCCTGAACAGATGGAGTTTCGTATGTCTTACGAAGAAAATTCGGTTGCGCTGGACGACGATTTGTCAAACGCCGTCTCCGCCCAACAAACCGCGCAGCCCGGCAAGGCGCCCGGACGCGAGAACGAATTCGTCGCGCCGGAAGTCGCGGGCGATGCGCCGGTCGGCGCCGCCGCCGGCGGCGAGTCGGACCCGGCGGACGAAAACGCCGAAATTGAAAACGCCGCCGGCGAGGCCGGCGAGTTTTCATTCGAAGCCGCGCCGGCCGCGCTTGCGCAGGCCGCCGACGCGAACAGCGCGATTTCCGATCTTCGCGGAATCGAGGGTTTTGAGGAGCCGTCCGGCGAGGAATCCGCCGCGGAGGCGGATTTCGAGAGCCTTGAAGACGCCGGAACGGCGCTCGCCGGCGGCGAAACCGCCGACATGGAGTTCGGATTTCTCGCGGCCCTTCTGCCGACGCTCGCCTCGGCCGCCGCGCCTAAAATCATCCATGCGGTGAGCCGCAAGATCTCCTCGAAAACGCGGCGCCGGATCAAGCGTTTCGCGCGGCCGGCGAAATCGATCGCCGCCGCGGCCGTCTCCGCGAAACTTTCAAAGAGCAATGTGCTTTCGCTTTTGGCGAAGCTGCTCGCCGAGGCGGAAACGGCGCCAATGGGCGAATCGGCGAGCGAGACGGAAGAAGCGATTGCAACCGAAGTCGCCGCCGCGATGGAAGTCATCATCGGGACGGACGACCGTATACGGATTAATGGAACGACGAATACGCCATGGCGCCGGTTCTGCGCGCTGAAAATATATTTCAAGGGTGCAACCTATCGCGGTACGGGATTTTTCATCGGTCCGCGCGCGGTCGTAACGGCCGGGCATTGCGTTTACCTGCCTCAACATGGCTGGGCGACGAAGATCGAGGTTATTCCTGGCGCGAACGGCGCTTCGCGCCCGTTCGGAACGGCGACGTCGACGGCGTTTCGTTCGGTTCGGGGCTGGGTGGTCGAGCGCAAGCCATCCTGCGACTATGGTTGCATCGTCCTGCCGCAAGGCTCTTTCGGCGGCCGCAATCTCGGACAATTCGGTTTCGCTGCTTTCCCGCCGCAGACCTTGCTCGCGCAACCGGCGATTCTGGCCGGTTTTCCGGGCGACAAGCCGTTCGCGGAGCTCTGGGGCATGTCGCGACGGATCAAGACGGTTACGCCCGATCGCCTGGTTTACGATATCGACAGCATGGGCGGCCAGAGCGGATCGCCGATCTATATCAAGCGGAACGGCGAACGTTATGTGGTCGGTATCCACAATTACGGCGCCTCAAGCGGAAAC
>JAGRED010000375.1 GCA_020446725.1 Parvularculaceae bacterium
TCGCGCACCCGCGAGACGACCGCCCATTTGCTCGGCATCGCCATTTCGACCGGGTTGAGAAAAGGCTGGCGCGCCTGTTCGGCGAGATCGTTCGACCGTCCGTTCCAGAACTGTCCGCCGACATAAAGGCCTTCGGCGGAATCCCAGTGAAAGGCCGGGGAAAATGCGGCGTACCCGACGCTCGGCGCGTTCAACGCGCCGAACTTCGTCATATCGGAACCGTCGGATACCGCGGTCAGGTTTCTGACATTGTCATTGTCGACAAAGCCGAGCGCGGGCAGCGGCGCACCGGTTCCATGGTCGGCGCCGACCGACAGGCTGTGGCAGGACTCGCAGGACTGGTTGCGATTGAGAGAGAGGTTCTTGTCGAAAAAGAGCCGTTCGCCGAGCGCGGCGGCGTCGCTGAGTTTGAGTTGCGCCGGCGGGCGGCGCCATCTGTCGGCTTTGCCTTCAAGCGACTTCCTGTGACGCTCGATCCGCTCTTCGCGCCTGTCGTCGGTTGCTGCGGCCGCCTGAACGGCGCTGAGGCAGCAAAGGGCGATCATCATCGCCGCACCAAGATTCTTCATGCGCACCCCCACGGTCAGAATCTGCAACTGATTATAACTATCAGTTGCAGGATGTAAATGCGCACGAGTTTGAAGGTTTTGTCTCAGGCGAGCTGGAGGCGCAGCACAACGCGCGGAGGATCCGCGCGATCAACCGGCGATCAATCGAGCGTGCAAACAGCGGCTATTGCAGATGAAGCAGCGTTCCTGCCTTCAATTCGGCCGCCGAAATGATCCGGCGGCCTGCGACGCGAACCGAATGAAGCGGCCCTTCAATTTCGCTGACCCAGAAATCGAGAAACCGCTTCAGCACCGGATAGCGCGGGGCTATGTCGTAATCCTGCCAGACAAAAGTCTGGAGCAGATCCGGATGATCAGGCAGGCGATAAAGGATTTCCGCAGTCGACAGACGATAGCCCTGTAGCTGAAGGGCGAGCTGGGATTTGCTACGCATACAACACCCCTTGTCGTTCCGGACGCGCCGGAATGCGCGCGCCCAAGCCAACGCTAGCGCAATAATTTTGCCGCGCCTTGAACGGGCGCGCAACATCTGAACGCTAATTCTTATAGCAATATCAATGTGTTATCAGCATAGAAGCGCGACTGCTGACAAACGCGCGGGGCGGCCCCGCGCGCAAATCGTCATTCGGGAATTCTTTACAAACCAGTGAAACGTTCTTATTTGCGAGCTTCGTCAATCCCATGGAACCTCTCCGCAAGATTGGCGCTTGGTTGAAGCTGCTTAGCGAGGTTCCATGAGATGGACAGACACCAGTCTGCGCTTGCGCTGGTCTTAGCGGACCAGCCCGAACTCCCTGTTCATTGCTTGCGCCCGGAAGCCGCCAAAAAAGCGGCTGATTTTTTCGTGCGCCGTTTCCCGGGAGACGTGCTTTACGCGGTGAAGGCGAACCCGCACCCCGTCATCATCGACGCGGTCTATGCGGCGGGCGTTCGCTCTTTCGACGTCGCGTCCCTCCCGGAGATTGAACTTGTCGCCGGGCGCTGCCCCGACGCCAGGCTCGCCTTCATGCACCCGGTGAAATCGCGCCACGCGATCCGCAAGGCCTATTTCGATTACGGCGTCCGCGTTTTCGTTCTCGACAGCCTCGATGAGCTCGACAAGATCATCAAGGAAACGAACGGCGCGAAAGACCTGCACCTGATCGTGCGCATCGCGGTCTCGTCCGACTACGCGCAGCACAAGCTCAACGGCAAGTTCGGCGCCGCCGGACATGAAGCCGTGCTCCTGCTGCGCCAGGCGCGTTCGGCCTGTGAAGAGCTTGGCGTATCGTTCCATGTCGGCTCGCAATGCATGCGCCCGGAAGCCTATCGCGCGGCGATGGAGATCGTGTCCGACCTCATTCGTCAGGCGCAGGTGACGGTCGACATCGTCGATGTCGGCGGCGGCTTCCCGGTCGCCTACCCGCAACTGACGCCCCCGCCCCTCACCAGCTTCATCGATGAGATCGCGGCGGCCTTTGAATCGATGCCGGTGCTGGAAAACGCCGATCTGTGGTGCGAACCGGGCCGGGCGCTCTGCGCGGAAGCGGGCAGCCATGTCGTGCGCGTCGAACTGAGAAAGGGCGATGCGCTTTATCTCAATGACGGCGCTTACGGCGCGCTCTTCGACGCGGCCCATGACGGGCTCATCTATCCGGCGCGTCTGCTGCGCGCGAAGAAAGGGCCGCGCCGTCAGTTGAAGCCGTTCCGGCTTTACGGCCCGACCTGCGATTCAATCGATTCGATCAATGGTCCGTTCATGCTGCCGTCCGACGTGCATGAAGGCGATTACATCGAGTTCGGCCAGACGGGCGCCTACGGCGCCGCGCTCGCGACCCGTTTCAACGGCTTCGGCGATTATATTGAAGCGATCGTCGACGACGCGCCGATGATGTCCGTCTTCGGCGAAACCGTTGAGGCGGAGAACGTCGTCGCCCTGCGCGCCGCCAAGGCCTAGCGCGCCGCCAAGGCCTGGCGCGCCGAGCGGATCGCGGAAACCGGTTTTCCGCGAAAAGCCCTTTGGAATAATACCTTGCTCGTCGGGCGCGATTCAGGAATCGCGCCCGACCATTCTGGTTGCTCGCTAGAACTTGCGCAGATCGCTCGCACAAGTAGTGGTGCGCGCGTTAACTCGCCGTTGAAGATAAGGCGCTAGTTTCTCCCCCGGTATTGGCGACGTGAGCATGCCGCCTTGGCGTGATGCGCGGAGCGGGGGAAGAGGACTTGGCACTGTTAAAGCGTCGTTACGGCGCGCATCTTAGCGACGCGGCTCGAAAGACATTGGCGGAATGCCGCCCGTATCCTTCATCCGCCGTCATCAAAAATCCGCTGACGCGTCCGCTCGCGCGACGCGTCGCGGAAGCGGATTGGCGCGCGACGCTTTCGCAGATTGATTTCGATTACACGCTCGAAAACCGGACTGTCGGCGGCGTTCCGTGCGTCGCTTACAAGACGCCGGCGACAAAAGCCGAGCGGCCGCTCATTCTCTATCTGCATGCGGGCGCATTCGTCACAGGCTCCGCGCGCGACAACGCCTCCGGCGTCCTGCCGAGCTGTCATTTGTCCGGATGCGAAGCAATCGCTGTCGACTACAGTCTGGCGCCTGAGTCGGTCTTTCCGCGACAGCTCATCGAAATTGAAAACGTTTACAAAGCGCTCCTGCAAGATGGCGGAAACGCGTCATCGATCGTGCTTCTCGGCGATTCCGCCGGCGGCGCGCTCGCCGTTTCATCACTCTATCGCTGGCGGCGCAACGGGATCGACCTGCCCGCTTCGCTCGTCCTCCTGTCGCCCCTGCTCGACGCCGCGGCGGAAAGCGACACGCACGAGACAATGAAAGGCCGCGACCCCTTGTTTGCGACCGCTGCGCGTGACGCCATTCCCGACTGTTTTCGCCTTTACGCGGGCGACGGCGACCTCTCCGATCCGGAAATTTCGCCGATGACCGGCGATCCTCGCGGCCTGCCGCCGATCCTCATTCACGCCGGCACGCGCGAAACGCTGCTCGGCGATTCAGCGCGCTTCGCCGAAAAGGCTCGACGCGCGAAGGTCGATGTCGCGCTGCGCGTCTTTGACGGCATGTTCCACCTGTTCCACCAGCACTGGCGTCTCGACGACGCGAAGGCGGCCCATCAGGACATCGCCGATTTCATCGGCCGAACGGCCGTCTAGAGTTCAGACTCGAAAAACCCTTGTCGGCGGCGGCGCGGCTATTATATAGCGCGCGCATACGGCCCTCCGCGCATCGCACCGATGCGGCCCGGATCCGGTTTCAAACTGGACAGAAAGGACCGCCTCTAATGACCAAATCAGCCGACAACCGCAAAGCCGAGCTTCTCGCGAACCCGGTCGAACATATCGACATCGCAAAATTCGACGCGCGCCCGATCATCGACGCCTGGGGCAAGATGTCGTTCACGTCGCGCGATGCGGCGCGCGCCGCGCAAATCCTCAACATGGCGCTTGAAGACGAGAAATGTTCGACCTGGCTGATCATGGCGGGCTCGACGGGCGCCGGCGGGTGCCTGCATGTGTGGCGCGACATGATTGCCTACGACATGGTCGACGCCGTCGTCGCAACCGGCGCCTCTATCATCGACATGGATTTCCTCGAAGCGCTCGGCTTCAAGCACTATCAGGCGAACGAAATCCCCGACGACAACACGCTGCGCTCGCTCTATATCGACCGCATCTACGACACCTATATCGACGAGGAAGAACTCCAGCACGTCGATCACACGATCTACGAGATCTGCGAACAGCTTGAACCGCGCCCCTACACCTCGCGCGAATTCATCTGGGAAATCGGCAAATGGCTCGCCGCCGGCAACGCGAAGAAAAAAGACTCGCTGATCCAGCGCGCCTATGAAAAAGGCGTGCCGATTTTCGTGCCGGCTTTCTCCGACTGCTCTGCGGGCTTCGGCATCGTCAAGCATCAGGTTGAACGCCGCAAGGCGGGCAAGCCTTACCTCACGATCGACTCTGGCGGCGACTTCCGCGAGCTGACGGAGATCAAGCTCGCAGCCGGCACCACCGCCCTCTTCATGATCGGCGGCGGCGTTCCGAAAAACTTCGCGCAGGATACTGTCGTGTGCGCCGAAATTCTCGGTCATGAAGACGTCGAGATGCACAAATACGCAGTGCAGATCACCGTCGCCGACGTGCGCGACGGGGCATGCTCTTCCTCGACGCTGCAGGAAGCGGCGAGCTGGGGCAAGGTTTCGACCGTATACGAACAGATGGTCTACGCTGAAGCGACCAGCGTCGCACCGCTGATCGTTTCCGACGCCTATCACCGCGGACACTGGAAAAACCGCTCGCCACGCCGTTGGGCGAAGCTTTTCGACTGATTTTCGCCTGCGATTTCAGCGGTTTCGAACCGAACCGGCCGCGGAGCGCGCCATGCGCGCTCCGCGTTTTTGCGTGTCGGAAACCCGTCAAATTTCCTCAAATTTTAGCCGGACGCGTTCTTCTTTACGAACGTTTTTAGACATTGGTTAGCCCCGTTCGACTATAAGGACCGTCAAAAGCGCGCCGCCCAGGTCGTCGACTGAGCCGGCGTTGCGCAAGAAAACAATGCTGCCCGGAGGGCGCAGGACGATGTCCAAACTGAGCGAAGAAACCTACGCGGCGGCTGTCGGCCGCAGCATGTGGCGCATGGCGAAGCGCCGCGCGATCGCAGCGCTTGCGCCGCATACGGAACCTTCAGCGCTTACGCGCGCCTCTTTTCCGGGAGCGCCTGAAAGTAAAGCGCAGCTGCTCGCCGGGTCGTCGCTTCAAGGTCGCGATGCGCCGCCGCTGGAGCCGACAACTCTTCGAGAATTTCTGCAACGACTGGGCGAAGAGCTTGAGCCAGTCGATCAGCGCCCGCACGGGTCGTAATCGTCGACAGAGCGAGATAGGTGTTCGCGGCCGCCTCGGCCGCAAGGCCCGGCAATTTCCTGTCGCCCTTCCGGCGCGCGCCGCCGATCAGGGCGGGCAGCATTTCCGCGAGAACGCCAGCCAGTCTTTCAGTATCGATTTCGGCGCCGCCGGCGAGGCGGCTGCGGAAATCGACGATATCCGCGGCGCCGTTTGTCGGGTTTCCAACAAAATCCCCAATCAGCAGCGCGCCCCCGGTCGCATCAACCATGCGTTGTGCGAGCACGACATCGACCGCCGCCGCCCCGGAGAGAACGTCGTCAAGATCCTCCACATCAACGCCGATGAGCTTTGCAAAAGCCTTCGGCGTCGTGCGGGTTTCGCGCAGATAGGTTTTAAGCGCCTCCATCGCGCCAGACTCGCCGATAATCGCTGACAGGCTTTTAACGCCTCGCCGCGGATTGCAGGCGACGGCGCCGGCGTTTAGACGGCTGCCCTCATGGCCCCGCCCCTGTTAACGCTAGAAGACATCCGCCTCACCTTTGGCGGCGCAGCGCTGCTCGAAGGCGCAAGCCTTGCGGTTGAGCCGCGGGCGCGGATCGCGCTTGTCGGGCGAAACGGGTCGGGAAAGTCGACCCTGTTGAAGATCGCCGCCGGCCTGATCGACCCGGATTCCGGCGCTCGGTTCGCCGACCCTTCCGTCTCGATCGCCTATCTGCCGCAGGAACCCGATTTCGCCGCCTTTAAAACCATCGCGGACTATGTCGAGGCCGGCCTGCCGGCTTCCGGCGCGCCTGACGACATCAATCGTCTTTACGATGAATTCGACCTCGATCCGTCGCGATCGTGCTCAACGCTGTCGGGCGGCGAGGCGCGCCGCGCGGCGCTTGTCCGTCTCTTCGCCGCAGACCCCGATATTCTGCTGCTCGATGAGCCGACGAACCATCTCGATCTCCCGGCGATCGAGGCGCTTGAAGATAAGCTGAAAGCCTCGGGCGCGGCGATCATCCTCATCAGCCACGACCGGCGCTTCCTTGAAAACATCACGACGCAAACCGTGTGGATCGATCGCGGCGAAACGCGCACGCTCAATCGCGGCTTCAAGGAATTCGAAGCCTGGCGCGACCGCATTCTCGAAGAAGAGGAGACGCAGGCGCACAAGCTCGACCGCAAGATCGTCGCGGAAGAGCATTGGGTGCGTTACGGCGTGACGGCGCGGCGCAAGCGCAACCAGCGCCGCATGCGCGAACTCGCCGATCTCAGAAAACAGCGCCGGGACAGAAAATCGCCGACCGGCGTCATTTCCTTCACGGCGAACGAAGCGGGCCCGTCGGGAAAGCGCGTCATCGTCGCGCAGAAAATCTCCAAATCGTTCGACGGGCGCCGCATCGTCTCGGATTTCTCGATTGAAATCGCGCGCGGCGACCGGGTCGGTCTTGTGGGCCCCAACGGCGCCGGCAAAACCACCTTGCTCAACATGCTGACCGGAGCGCTCGCACCGGATGATGGCGAAATCACAATCGGCGCCGGCGTTCAGATGATCGCGCTCGACCAGCGCCGCGCCGCGCTGAGGCCGGACGATCGCGTCGCCGACGCCATCACCGACGGGCGCGGCGACTGGGTGACGCTCGGCGATGAAAAGCGCCATGTCGCCACTTACCTCAAGGATTTCCTCTTCAAGCCCGAACAATGGCGCACGCCCGTCTCGGCGCTGTCAGGCGGCGAACGCGGACGCCTCGCGCTCGCCGCCGCGCTGGCGAAACCTTCAAACCTTCTCGTTCTCGACGAGCCCACCAACGATCTCGACATCGAAACGCTTGACCTGCTTGAGGAGCTGATCGCCGACTATGCGGGCACGCTGCTGGTCGTCAGTCACGACCGCAGCTTCCTCGACCGAACCGTCACGTCGATTGTCACGACGGATCCCTCCGGCGCGCCGGGCGCCTGGGTCGACTATGCGGGCGGATACGCCGACATGCTGGCGCAACGGGGCTCTGCGCCGGGCGTCAGGCGACGGGCGGAGACGGCGCCGAAAGAGCGGTCCGCGCCGGCGATCTCCGCCGCGCCCTCGCCGGCGAAAACGAAACTTTCCTACAAGGAAAAATTCGCCCTCGAACAATTGCCGCTGAAGATGGACGCGCTGTCGCGCGAAATCGCGGCGCTGAAATCAGCGCTCGAAGACGACTCGCTTTTCGCCCGCGACGCCAAGCTGTTCAACGAAAAAGCCATGCGCCTGTCGACAGCGGAAGCCGAACTGACAGCGGCCGAAGAAGAGTGGCTGGCGCTTGAACTCAAGCGCGAAGAGATCGGCTAGCGATCTGCTTTTTGACAGGCGTCGCTCATGCCCGGATAACGAAGGCGCCAGAGGCGGCGCCGATCGACGCGGGAGGGCGAAGGCGGCGCGACACCAAAGGAGCCCCGATATGTCCGACAACCTCGAAAGCGATGTCGCACGCCATTACGCCCGGGAAGGCTTGCTCGACCGAATTCTCGCAGCACTCACATCGGCGGGCGTCGACATCAATGCGATGACGATCGACGACCTCGCGCCGGCGGATGAATTCCACACCGCCGGCAAGGCGACGACCGAGAAAGCCCTGGCGATGACGCCGTTAGCGCGCGGCATGCATGTGCTCGATGCGGGCGGCGGCATCGGCGGCGCGGCGCGGCGCATCGCGAGCCGCTACGGATGCAGGACGACAAGCATCGACCTGACGCCTGAATATACGGCGGTCGCGCGCGCCCTGACCGAACGCATCGGGCTTTCCTCACTTTGCGCATTCGAGACGGCGAGCGTTCTCGATATGCCCTTTCCAGATCGAACATTCGACGCCGCTGTCACCATGCATGTCGCGATGAATATCGAAAACCGCCCGCGCTTTTACGGCGAACTCGCACGCGTTCTGAAAAGCGGCGCGCCCTTGTGCGTCTTCGACGTCATGAAGGGGCCGGCGCCGGGAATGGATTATCCCGTTCCCTGGGCGGAAACCGAAGCGACGAGCATTCTCAAATCGCCCGACGAAACACGCGCTCTGCTTGAGGCGGCGGGCTTTCATGTCGCCGCGCAAGAAAGCCTGAAGGAATACGCAATCGATTTCTTCCGGATGATGAACGAAAAACTTGCGAAAGACGGCGCGCCGGCCGTCGGCCTTCATTTGCTGATGGGCGAGAGCGCCGGCGTCAAATTCGCCAACTACGCCGCAGCGCTCAACGCCGGCCGGATCGAGCCGGTGATCATGATCGCGAGATCAGCCTGATCATAGCGAGCGCGAGACTTCTAGAATCCGTATTTCCCGAGCGCGCCTGACAGGCGTTTTCTCACGTCTTCACGACGAAAGGGAAAAGCCTCAAAAAAATCCGCCTGCGTCAGATCAGACTTTCGCGCGCGGACATTGTCCGCCCAGCGCTGCGCCTGCTCCTCATCGCCGTTGAGCGAATGAACGGCGACAGCGATGGCGGCGATCAACACATGAGCGCCTGGCGCGCGCGCCGCCTGTTCTCCCCAGCGCGCCGCCGCAGCGTCATCGCCATCGGCGATATGGCAGAACGCGCGCACGCCGAGCATCCCATATCGGAACGGATCAAGCGGGCTCAGGGAAAGCGCGAGATCAATGTCTTCGAGCGGGGGCGCGCCCTCGCCCGAAACGGCATTCGCCCAGGCGCGCGCGTAAATTCCCTGCGCGTAATTCGGGCTCAACGACACCGAGCGATCAAGCCAGCCTGCCCCGCCGATAATGTCGTCTTCAAGCCAGTGGACGCGGCCGAGGGCGAAATTCCCAAACGGATCGAGCGGATCAAGCTCCATGCTGCGCTCGGCGTGGAGGCGCGCCGATTTCGCATCTTCGCCGCGATCCGGCTTGTAGCGAAGGAAAGCGTTTTGAAAATGCGCGCATGAAAGGCCGGCATGCGCCCGCGCAAAACCGGGCTCTGCGCCGATCGCTTTTTCGAACATGGCGAGCGCGGCCGCATTGTCCTTCACATTGAACCGATAAAGATGCTGGAGCCCGACATGATAGGAGGACCACGCATCGAGCCGGTCAGGAGATTTAAGGCGCGCAAGGTTCGCCTCGTTCATCGGAATATGAAGCTCCAGAGCGGCGACAATCTCCTTGATGATGCGCTCGCGGATTTCATGAATGTCGTCGATCTGGGTGGAAAACCGTTCGCCCCAGATAACGCCGCCGTTTTTCGTTTCGGCGAGTTCGACCGCTACGACGATCTTGTCGCCAGTAATTTCGATCGTTCCGGTCAGGCAATATCGAACGCCGAGCGCCGCGCCGATTTCGACGACATCCTGCTCCGGCGGGCGAAACCGGAACGCGGTGCCGCGCGCAATCACGAAAAGCCAGCGCAGGCGCGCAAGAACCGAGATCAGCTCATCCGGCAGCGCGTCGGCGACGCCGGCGTTTGCGCCTGCAACGCCGACAAGGCGAAACGGCAGAATGGCGATTGAGGGTTTCGCCGACAAATCCGGCCGCGGCACATCCCGCTCGTCAGGGGCCGATGGCGGCGCGGCGCGATTGCGCGTTTCGGCGACGAACCTGAACCCCTGGCCGTGGGCGGTGCGAATGAAGCGCTGCGCCTTGCCGTCATCGCCGAGGGCGGCGCGCAGCGTCTTGATCCGGCTCGCCAGGGCCGAATCGGAAACAATTCGTCCGTCCCAGACCTTTTCGATGATCTCATCCTTCGAGACGAGGCGCTCGGCGTTCTCGATAAGGAGGCAAAGGAGCGAAAAAACCTGCGGTTCGAGTGCGACATCCGCGCCGTCTTTCCGCAATTCCGCTTTCAGCGTGTCGAGCTCGAAATTCTCAAATCCGTAAATCATCGCCGGCGACTATAACGCGCGCATTTCCATATGGCCCGTCCGAAATCCCGAATTTCTCCATGAAATCTCCATGACGTCTTCAAGCATGGCCGGACCGCCGCGCCTATACCCACTTTCAGGCGGCGGCGCGAAGCCGGCGCATCAACGCAAAAAGGAGAAAAAACCATGCCTCTCGTCACCATCGACCTCATCGAAGACGTTTTCACGCCGGACCAGAAAGCGGACATCATCGACAAAGTCACCGAAGCCATGATCGCCGTCGAAGGCGAAGGGATGCGCCAGGTCACCTGGGTCCGCATCAACGACTTCAAGGGCGGAGACTGGGCGATCGGCGGCAGGCGCCTCGCGGCGAAAGACGTCCACGCGCTGTCAGCCGGCAAGGCCGCCTGAGCGGCCGGCCGGAACCAGGAGAAAAGACCATGATGAAAAAATCGGCGTTCCTGGCGGCGGCCCTAGTCCTGACAGCCGCGCTTTCGCCAGCCTTCTACGCCTGCGCCATGCTCGCCTGAAGGCGTTAAAAAGGGCCGCGATCGGATATCGATCGCGGCCTTCTCATGCGTTCGTCCTTGTCAGGCGTCTTTCGCGCGCTTCTTCCTGAGATGCGGCAGCAGCGCCTTCTTCCTGAGACGGATCGATTTCGGCGTCACTTCGACAAGCTCGTCGTCATCGATATAGGCGATCGCCTGTTCAAGGCTCATGCGCCGCGGCGGCGTCAGGCGCATCGCCTCATCCGCCGCCTTGGTTCGGATATTGGTGAGCTTCTTTTCTTTAAGCGGATTGACGTCAAGATCATCGTCCTTGGCGTTCTCGCCGATGATCATCCCTTGATAGACCGCCTCGCCGCCTCCGATGAACAGAATGCCCCGCTCCTGGATATACCAGAGCGCATAGACGACCGAGGCGCCGTCATCGGTTGAAACGAGAACGCCGTTGCGCCGGCCCTCGATCGCGCCCTTGTGCGGCGCATGTTTGAGGTAAGACCGGTTCATGACGCCGGTGCCGCGCGTGTCGGTCAGGAACTCGCCGTGATAGCCGATGAGCGCGCGCGCCGGCGCATGCATGATGATGCGCGTCTTGCCGGAGCCTGAAGGCTTCATTTCGGCGAGCTCGCATTTGCGGCGCGTCAGCTTTTCAATCACGACGCCGGTGAATTCGTCGTCGACATCAATGAAGACTTCCTCAATCGGCTCTAAAAGCGCGCCTGTTTCGTCCGTCCTTGTGACGACGCGCGGGCGCGAGACGGAAAGCTCAAACCCTTCACGGCGCATATTTTCAATGAGCACGCCAAGCTGCAATTCGCCGCGGCCGGCGACTTCCATCGCGTCGCCTTCTTCGGTGTCCCCAACGCGAATGGCGACGTCGCCTTCGGCCTGACGCAGCAGGCGGTCGCGGATGACGCGGCTTTGCACCTTGTCTCCTTCGCGGCCGGCGAGCGGAGAATCATTCGCCGCGATGGTGATCGCAAGCGTCGGCGGATCGATCGGCTGCGCGGGAATGACGATGTCGTTTTCAAGCGCGCAAAGCGTGTCGGCGACAGAGGCTTCGGAAAACCCGGCCAGCGCGACGATATCGCCGGGTTCGGCCTCTTCGACCGGCTGGCGTTTCAGGCCGCGGAAGGCGAGCACCTTGGTGATGCGCGCGCGCTCGATTTCCTCGCCGTCGCGGTTGAGCGCCTTCATGGTGACGCCGGGCCGCGCGACGCCGGAAATGACGCGCCCGGTCAGGATGCGGCCGAGATAAGGGTCGGCTTCAAGCGTCGTCGCCAGCATGCGGAACGGTTCGTCCGCGGCGCCGGCGGCGATTGGCGGCGGCGGCACGTGTTCGAGGATTTTTTCAAACAAGGGCGCCATGTCCTCGCGCGGGGCGTCAAGCGAGGCCGCCGCCCAGCCGTCGCGGCCCGAAGCGTAGACGACCGGAAAATCGAGTTGCTCGTTCGACGCGCCGAGCGCCGCGAAGAGATCGAAAGCAAGATTGAGCGCCTCGTCGGGTTCGGCGTTCGGCCGGTCGACCTTGTTCAACACGACGATCGGCCGCAGACCGAGCGCCAGCGCTTTCGTCAGGACGAATTTCGTTTGCGGCATCGGACCTTCGGCGGCGTCGATCAGCAGAAGGCAGCCGTCGACCATCGACAGGATGCGCTCAACCTCGCCGCCGAAATCGGCGTGACCCGGCGTGTCGACAATGTTGATGCGAACGGGCGGTTGCTCATTTCGCCCGCCCTCGGCGCCGGCGCCGCGATCCCAGACGACGCTGGTGCATTTGGCGAGAATGGTGATGCCGCGCTCACGCTCAATGTCATTGGAATCCATCGCGCGCTCGGCCATTTCGGTGTTGGCGCGGACGGTCCCAGACTGACGCAGCAGGGCGTCGACCAGCGTCGTCTTGCCGTGGTCGACATGCGCGATGATCGCGATATTGCGCAGTTTCGTTATGGACGCGGTCATAGGGGCCTTGCTGCGATGCGGGAAAGCGGCGTCAGGTGGCCTTTTTCCCGCCAAAGCGCAAGGCCAAAAGAAAACGCCGCCCGATGGGGCGGCGTTTCCTCAAGCCGTTCAAGGCGATCAGACGCGGGTCAGCTCGCTTGTATCTTCGCAAAGCGCGACCGGCTCGCCGTCAACGAAAATGACGGTGTAGCCGACATAATTGCCGTAGCTGCCGCCCGGCAGCCGGGAGCGGACGCGCACATCGACGCCCCAGCCCTCAACGCCGTCATGGCCGGCGACGTCGGCTTCGACCCGGTAGGGTTCGCTGGTGATCTGGACGCGCGCGCCGCGCGCATCGTCGAGGCGGCTTTCCACATAGTCGGAGGCCATCACGGGATATTCGTCAGGACAGGCGGCGATATCGCCCGCCAGCGAGACTGCGAACAAGGAGGCGGCGCCGGCGGCGACTGAGGCGAGGGTTTTAACGAGGGTCATTGGCCTTCCTTCTCTGTGACATTACGATGACGAATTACCACCGTAAGTAGTCTTATTTGTCATCATCTTGTCATATTCGCAGCGGCTGTCAATCAAAAAAGCGCAAACCTTGCGCTTAAAGCGCATTCTTTGCGTAAAACACGTTTGATGTTCGAAACGATGCTCGCGGCGTAAGTTTGCGCACACAGTGCGGCGAATCTTAACGCCCGACCCCACGCCCTTCGACCGGGCTTCAAACCGTGGCCGTCGGGAGACGGCGGCGCGCATTTCTCCGCCCGGCGCATTCACGAATGCGCCTCAACCCCTTAGGTTGGCCCCGATCTCGCCTTGCCGGTCATGCATCGTCCGGCTTGCGCCGGGTTCAAGTTGACTTGGAGGGGCTAA
>JAGRED010000376.1 GCA_020446725.1 Parvularculaceae bacterium
CAGCAGAGATGAAAGGCGGCGGCGCCCGCTCAGCGTCTCGGGATGTTTGGGACCAAGCGCATCGAAAATCGTCAATAGCTTCTTCCGCGCCGCTTCCTCATTCCAGGCGCGGTCGGCGGCGAAGATGGAAAGCAGTTCATCGATGGCGCCTTCCGTGTCGCCGCGCCCTGCAAGCGCTTCAGCAAGCTCCATGCGCGCAGCGTAGTCTTTCGGGTTATCCGATGCGCGGCGTTTCAGCTGTTCGATGTCACCCGTAGCCTTGCCCGCCAATTCGATCTGCGCCCAGACGGAGCTAAGCGCCGCATCGCCTTTCTTGGCCTCAGGCGCAAGCGCCAGCACCTCGCGCGCGCCGTCGATATCGCCTGTTGCGAGCCGGCATTTGGCGAGCCCGGCGAGCGCCCTTAGGAACACGTCATCCCCGGCCTCTTCCGAAATCTGGGCGACGTCTGCAAAAGCCTGCGCCGCCGATGCGACATCGCCGGCGGCGAGCGCTTCCTCGGCGGCGTCGAGAACAGCGACGAAATCGGGGGCGTCTTCGCCGGGAGCGGCGGCGCCCGAAAGCCGGTCGATAAACGCCTTGATCTGACTTTCCGGGATGGCGCCCTGGAAGCCGTCGACAGGCCGGCCCTGAAAAAAGGCGTAGACCGTCGGCACCGACTGGATCCGCATCTGGGAGGCGAGCATCTGGTTTTTGTCGATGTCGATCTTGACGAGCCGCACCGCGCCGTTCGCCGCCGTCACCGCCTTTTCAAGCGCCGGGGTCAGCTGGCGGCAGGGGCCGCACCATTCCGCCCAGAAATCGACGATCACCGGCGTCGTCATCGAAGCCTCAAGCACGTCGCGCTCGAAGGTTTCGATTGTTGCGTCCTTGATCAGGCCGCTTTTCGCGGGTTTTGGGTCGCCGGTCACAATGCTCATAAATTCCTGCCTTTTCGCGCTTCCTAAATGAGGTCGCATGGCGGCGAACGCAACGCCCCCGGGCGTATTTTCAACCCGCGGCGGCGCCTTCGGCTGGATTCGCCAAGTCGACGATCCGCGGCTCGAAGCCGCAGGCCCGGATGAATTTCACAAGATCGGCGGGCGCGACGGCCGTCGATGCGGTGTTTTCAAGCGGGTGGAACCAGACGACAGGCCAGCCCATCAGCGCTGCATCGACTGCGACTTCGCAGATCGTCTGCGCGGTTTCATTGATGAGCGCGAACGGCGTCACGGCGCCCGGAATGACGCAGAGCGTCGCGGTCATGAGGTCCGGCCTACCGAACGACAGACGCCCTTTTGAGCCCGCCGCTCGCCCATAGGCGACGATATCGACGGCTGTGTCGCAATGGCAGACAGCGAGGAACAGCCGGTCCTTCTTGTCCTTAAAAAAGAGTTTTTTCGAATGCCCGCCGGGCATTGACGCCTTGTAGCCGCGCCCCTCCTCGACGGTGAAAATCGGCGGGTGTTCGATCGTTCTGTGCGCAACGCCGATCCCGTCCAAGAATTCAAAGAGGTCGCTCCTGGTCTTCGCCATCGCCCTTTCCGACGCCGCCTTGCGACC
>JAGRED010000377.1 GCA_020446725.1 Parvularculaceae bacterium
AAGAAGTCATCGATTGCGTCAAAGCTCCGTTTACGAGCTTATGACCACGCTGGTCTCGCATGTAAGTGACTGCATGGGTGCGGCGCATGACGACACGGATTTCCGTCTCAGGAAAATTTATGCGCGTGATCGCATTGATCGCGCCGGCGTTGATTATCGCCGCTTGCGGCGGCGGAACGCCGCCCGCCTCTCCAGCGCCGATTGGCGCTCCACCGGCGCCGCTCGTCGCCGATAATCCGACCGCAGCGGAAGCCTCACGCTTTTTGATGCAATCAACGTTCGGCCCGACCGAGCAAAGCATCAGTGAGCTGGTCTCGCTCGGCTATTCGGCCTGGATGCGGCGTCAGTTGAACGCAAATTTCGAGTCTAATGTCGATGAGGTGCGCGCAATCCAGGCCGACTTCGCATCGCGCGGAGACAATATCGGCGCCGACGCACTCGCCGAAATCGTCTGGCATGACATGATTGCGGGGAATGACCAGCTGCGCCAGCGCATGGCCTTTGCACTCTCCCAGATCCTTGTCGTTTCCTATGAAAACAGCGATGTCGCCGAAACGCCGGCCGCCGTCGCCTTTTATATGGACGTCCTCAGTCGCAATGCGTTTGGAAACTACCGAACGCTTCTTGAGGATGTGACCTACAGCCCGACCATGGCGCAATTCCTCACTTATCTCAATAATCGCAAAGAGGACCCGTCGATCAACCGCGTCCCCGACGAAAATTATGCGCGCGAATTGATGCAGTTGTTTACGATCGGCCTCGTTCAACTCAACGATGACGGCACGCCGCGCCTCGATTCTCAGGGCGAGCAGATTGAAACCTATACGAATGACGACATTACGGGTCTGGCGAAGGTGTTTACCGGCCTCAGCTGGGATGATGGGAATTTCGGCGGCTTTCATCCGAGAGAGAGCGCCCCGACTGCGGCGTATTCCCCGTTGGTCATTTTTCCCGAACATCATTCCTCATCAGAGAAGACGTTTCTCGGCGTTACGGTGCCGGCGAATACGGACGCGGCGACCAGCATTGATACCGCGCTCGACACGCTGTTCAATCATCCGAACATCGCGCCGTTCATATCGAAACAGCTCATTCAGCGCTTTGTCACTTCCAATCCGTCGCCGCAATATGTTTCAAACGTGACGGCGGCGTTTGAAACGGGCTGGTTCCAGTTGCCGGACGGATCGACCGTCGGCTCTTCGACGCGCGGCGATCTCGCCGCCGTCATCGCCGCCGTGCTGCTTGACCCGGAGGCGCGCGACCTGGCGCGCCGCAATGACCCAGATTTCGGCAAGGTGCGCGAGCCGGTCATTCGGTTCACCCATTGGGCGCGAAACGCCAGCCTCAATTCCATTGATGTTCTCGGCGCATCGGGTCTCAACAGAAACCGGAACTTGATCGAAGCAAACTCATCCGCACGGCTTTCGCAACAAGCGTATCGTTCGCCTTCCGTGTTCAATTTCTATCGTCCGGGCTATGTCGCCGCCGGCTCACTGACTGCAAATTCAAACCTTGTGGCGCCTGAAATGCAGATTACGACAACCGCTTCGGTCACCGGCTTTGCGAACTTCATTCAATCGCGGGTCGAAGAAAGCGGATCAAACGATTCCTTCCGTCCGGGTTACGACGCCGAGATGACCCTCGCCAATGATCCAAACGCGCTCGTTGATCGGCTGTCGCTGAATATGACCGCCGGCGCGATGACGGCGGAAACGCGCGCGTCGATTATCGCGGCGGTCAGCGAAATACCCATCCGGCCGGACAATGCGAGCCAGGATCGCCGTCGGCGCGTCAATGCTGCAATGCTGATGACGGTCCTTTCCCCCGAATTCTACGTGCAAAGATAAGGTTCTCGTTCATGAGTTCGATTACGCGACGTCACATTCTGAAGACAGCGGGGCTCCTCGGCGCCTATGGCGCATCGCCGTTCG
Source organism: Parvularculaceae bacterium (assembly GCA_020446725.1). Classification (GTDB taxonomy): domain Bacteria; phylum Pseudomonadota; class Alphaproteobacteria; order Caulobacterales; family Parvularculaceae; genus Amphiplicatus. Next base: position 1,932 of record JAGRED010000377.1, read on the forward strand.
CAATGAACCTGCTTCCATTCAACGCGCTCGCCGCAACGACGACCGGCTATCGCGCGCTCGTTTGCATTTTTCTTTATGGCGGCATGGACTGCCATGACACTGTCATTCCCTATGACACGACGTCCTACAACCAGTATTCCTCGATCCGGCAGACGCTGCTCGCCGACTATAACGGTCTGCCGGGCGGTTCCTCCCGCACGCAGGCGCGCCTGCTCGCTCTTTCCCCGACGAACGCGTCTAATTTTGGCGGCCGTCAATTCGCACTTGGCGAGGCGCTGACGCCGATCCATCAACTGTTCAACAATGGTTCAGCGGCGATTGTTTCAAATGTCGGCCCGTTGATCGAGCCGCTTACGAGAGCGGAATGGCGATCGGATGCGGCGCGCAAGCCCGCTCGTCTTTTCTCGCATAACGATCAGCAATCGACATGGATGGCCGCAGCGCCAGAGGGCGCAAGCTTTGGTTGGGGCGGGCGCCTCGCCGACATGGCGATTGCGGCGCAGGCGAACGCCGACGCCTCGTTCACCGCGATTTCATTATCCGGAAACGTCATCTATCTCGTTGGTGAGACGGCTGCCGCCTTTTCTCTTGGGCTGAACGGCCCGGCGCAGATCAACTCCATCTCGCGAACATCGCTTTATAACTCGCAGTCCCTGCCCGGACGCATATCCGACCTCGTTCAGGATACGCAGAACCAGCGCCAAAATCTGTTCGAACGTGACGTCGTCGACGTTCATCGCCGATCGATCACGCTTAATCGCGATCTTGAAGTGGCGCTTTCATCCCAGCCGCCGTTCACAACAGTGTTCGGCGCTGACGGCCTCTCGCAGCAATTGCAGATGGTCGCTCGCATGATCTCTGCGCGCTCGACGCTTGGCGCTTCGAGGCAGATATTCTTCGTTTCAACCGGCGGCTATGACACGCATGCGCTGCAAGCGCAGTCCCTGACTGGACTTCACGCATCACTCGCCGGCGCGATGCGCGCTTTTTACGATGCGACTGTCGAACTTGGCGTTGAAAACGATGTCACCGCTTTTACGGCGTCCGATTTCGGACGCACGCTGGCGGTCAACGGGGACGGCACGGATCACGGCTGGGGATCGCACCATTTCGTCGTCGGCGGTTCAGTCAACGGCAACCGGATTGTCGGCGACATGCCGCCGCCCGCCTTCGATCACACCTATGACAGCGGAAACGGGCGGCTGATCCCGTCGACGTCGGTTGAACAATTTGCGGCAAGCATCGCTGCATGGTTCGGCCTTTCATCCGCTGAAGTTCAGACCGCGTTGCCCAATATCGGCAATTTCGCAGGGCCTATCGATCTCTTCAACGCAAGCTCAAGCGTTTGAAAGGCGTAAAACATTCAACGGGGAAATGGAGACTTTATGAAATTGTTTGCCAGCGCCATCATGACGACCCTTCTCGCCGGCGCATCGGCATGGGCTGTTGAAAGCGGCCCGTTCCAACTGGCGATGCTTCGCGACAACGACATTGACACAATGCGTGTCGCGCAGGCGAGCACCCAGTCTCAATACAAATACGCTGACCAGCGCCGACCAGCGCTTCGTGAAGCGAGCCAGACCCTATTCATCCGCGGCGGGTACTCGTTCGCCGCGAGCGGCCAGGGTCTTGCGGATGGTGCGGGCGCGCCGCTTTACAGCGCCGGCTACAGGGCGCGGATCAGCGAACGCTTGCCTATCAGCTTCGAGGGCGAAGTCGTCTT
>JAGRED010000378.1 GCA_020446725.1 Parvularculaceae bacterium
AGAGAAGCAACGCCCTGATAGCGATAGCCGAAAACCGTATAGCGCCGGATCGCCGCGAGATTGAATCGCGCATCGACATCGGAAATATCGATCGCGCCGGAGGAAAACGAAATACGCGCCTTTGCGGACAAGGCGCCGCCGTTCGCCGTCGCGTCAGCAGCGAGACGCCCCGTTAACAGCGCCAGCGGATGCAATCGGTAGGAAACGGCGCCGAGATAAATGCCGTCATGCGAGACGTCGGAAAACGCGCCACGCCAGATCGTTCCTTCAGCGCCGCCGATCTCCAGCAAGGGATTTTGCGCCTTCGCTGCAGCCGCCGCGAGGCTGGCAGGCGCGGTTGCAACGGCGCCGACGAAAAACGCAGCGGCGCCTGCGATCCAGAGCGCACGATTTTCCCCGCCGATGATTGCCTTCAACCGTTTCACGGCGCGGTTCGCCTGACGAGGGTCAGCTGCGCCTGGACGTTTTCGCCGTCTGCGCTGCGCGCGATGTCGGCCGCGGCGACACTGACGCCGTAGCGCGCTTCTAGGGCGCGCAACCAATTGAACAGCCTGTCGCCGGCCGCGGCGACATTGGCGTCGACGCCGCCGTCATTCCTGCCATTGCGGAAATTGACGGTGACGCCGAACTCGCCCGTCGTCTGCGTCAATACGTTGATGATCGGCGTTTCAAGATCGACCCCCGCTGACGCGGCGACGACGCCGGCCGAAGCGCTCGCCTGCGCCACCAGGCGATAAAGTTCCTCCGCGCGATCGCGCCGAACGCCGACGCTCTCCCGCCATCCGAAGGCCGGCGCCAGAACAAGCTGTAGAAGGATAAATAGCGCCGCGACCACGGCGCCGGCGCCGACAAATATTTTCTCTCGATCCGAAAGGCGCGCCCAGAATGCCTTCATTTCGCCCTCGCCGACATTTCACCGATCCAGGCTTCGCCAGATCGTCTGTACCCGCCTGAATCCGATGCGACGATCCCGTTTGCATCGAGCGCCATGCGGAACGCTTCGATGCCGGCGTCCGTATCGCTTCTGATGGAGAAGACAAATTGTCCGCGCGCGCCGTCATACCGGATACGATCGATAGCAACGCCGTCATGACCTTCAAGGCTCGCCGTCAGCCTTGACGACATGTCGATAAAGGAAGCGGCCGCCCCGCCATCGGCGAGAATCTGGCGGGCATGCGAACGGATGTCCGATCCTGAGAAGGTTGGAAACGCCGCCTTGTGCATGGCGCTTGCCGACGTCTCATAGGCGCCCGCAACGCGCATGTCGCGGACGCCGGCGGCGATGCCGGAAAAGATGAGCGCGACCGCGAGACCTGCGGCGAGGGCCGCGACACGGCGGTATGGCGCAAAATTGAAGCTCGAGGCGGCGCGGCGACGAAACTCGCCGGCAAGAAGGCTGGTCGGCGGCGTCTTGGAGGAAAAAGCCGAGCCGAACAAAGCGACGAGGTCGGCCTCATGCGCGAGCGGGCGGCGTTCAATGGGGCGGGCAGACCAGCCGCCGATCGCGTCATGGCCGCCATAAGCGATGATGACTGCGTCGCGCGCCTCTTCGATGAATTTCGGGGCGATGCGCTCAGCAAGACCAATCTCCGCAGCGAAACCGGCGGCGCCGCGTGAGGCGATCATACGGTCGCGATCGGCCGCAATGACGCATGCTGTCGGCGATCCGCCGATGCAGGCATAATCCGGCGCCATTTCCGTCACCGCGAGCCCGATTGCGTCGAAGGCGGCGAGCCAACCGCCGATCAGTTTTCGGGAGATAGCGTAGGCGACACGCGGCGATGTTGAGGAGACGACGACATGAAGATCCTCAACCGGCTCGGCGAGTTCGTCTTCGAGAATATAGGTCGCGGCGGCGAGAAGCTTTGACGTCTGTTTCGGCGGCGCCGGAATTTCGCGCATGGCGACCTGCTCGCCCTGCAGGACGGCGACGACGCGCACGCCTTCAGGCAGGCGTCCGGCGATGACGTTCAGCGCTTCGACATTCGCAACGCGGCCGGCTTCAACGATCGCGCCGTCTGCGAATGCGCCCCACGCCGCCGGGTCCGCCGGCGTGCGTCCGAGCTTGAAGACGATAAGGTCGGTCAATAGTCGTCTCCAAACGTATGCGCGACTAGCTTCGGTTCCGCGCCGGACTTTACCTCAAAGAGCAGTTTTTCTTCCATCGTCCGCCCGTTAACTTCAAGCCTCACGAGAGCCTCAATACGGGACGATGTTAACGAACCCGGGGACGATGGCGCAGCGCCGCCTTTCTCGACATAAGGCGCCCAGAAATCGTTAACTTCGTTCCATCCGCCCGGCGGGCGTTTTTCGATCTGATCCCTGATTTCGCCGAGGCTCCATTCGCCATTCGTCATGGCGAAGATCAAGGGCGTATCTTGTGCGTCAAGAAAGTTGAGATTGACCGAGGGCTGCTCGGCCCCCGCGATCGTGCAAAGCAACGGCTTCACGCGCCGGTAAAGATCGCGTGACACGCCGTCCATCGCCCGGATCTCGCTGACCGAGGCGATATCGCCTCCGGCTGTGCGGTACGGAACCGGAAGAGCCGAATAAAACCCGTCTTCCGCGCCCTGTATTCTCTCCGCCGCGTCCTTGTCGAGGAAATCGGCGACGACGCTTGCAAATTTGCGCGCCTCGCTGTCGCCGAGACCGCGCGCGACGCCGAGCTGCGCCAGACGATCGGCTTCGGTCACCGTGCTCTCAGCGCCTGAATCGTCCGCCGGCGCAGAAACAAGCGCATTGAGATTGAAGCAGCGCGATGCATCCTGAAAACGCAGCGCCGCCGTTCCTGTCCCGAACGGCAATTCGAATTCCTGTGAAAGCAGGCCCGAATTCGGCGCCACTTTATCGAACGCGCCCGCCTCTGCCGCCTTGGCGAGCATGCGTCGCGCGACTTCCTGCGCCGCCGCGCCGCGCCACAACAATTCCGCGCGCGCGCGGTCGGCGGCGCTTCGCTGCACGCTCGCTGTCACGCGGTCAGTGATCGACAACAGGATGAATGCAAGCGTCGCGACAAGCAGCAACACTATGATGAGCGCGGCGCCACGCTGTCCGCGTTCTGATGATCGGAGTCGCATCATTCGGTCTTTCCGAGCCAGAAAATCTGCTCGACCTCGCCGAACCGCGGCGTCGAGAATTCAAGCCTGATCGCTTCGGGCGCCTCGCCCTGCCCCTGCGGCGCCGGCCAGATATCGGAATAGACGAGCCCCGCGCTTGTCTCCTGCCCAGTGAAAAATCCGATCTTGAGATCGCCGACATCTTCAATCAGCACGCGATCAATGCGCGGCTGGCCGCGCGCATCATCGAGATAAGGCCGCGCCCGGCGCACGAGATCGTCGCCGACGATCAGATATTCAACCGCCTGCAAGGTCGATCGCGGCGCGCGATCGTCCGGATTTTGCCAGCCGCGCCGGACGAACGCCATCAACAGGCGCTCGCCGTCAACATGCGGACGAAAGCTTAGGCCGTCGCCGCCGAGAAACGGTCCGGGATAGCGATTGCCGAATTCGTCACGCACCGTCCGGTTAACGACGCCTGCAAGGTCCTGTTTCAGAATGAGCCGCGTCATCTGCATCGCGCGAATATCGTTATCGGCTTCTTCAAGCTGCTCGCGGCCTTCGACCGAAAGGCGCAAGGCGTATACGGCGGCGCCTGAAATCATCGCGAAGACGAGGAGCGCGATCAGCAGTTCGGGCAGCGTCAGGCCGCGTTGCGAGATCCGGCTCATAGAGCGGGCCTCAGGGATTCTACGCGCGCCAGCACCTGACCGTCGCCCGCACGCGTCACTGAGATGTCGATACGCAGAAGATTTTCACCGGCGTCGTCGATGACGCGTCGCGCCGTCCAGGCGCCGCCTGCCATCTCGACTTCGTAGATTTCCTCGCCCTTGTCGGGCGTCGCGGGCCTGATCAGCGCTTCGGCTGTCAGATTGTCGGCGATAATGCTCGCAATAAGGCGCTCCTGCTCGGTCGCGGCGAACCGTGCGCTCTGCGCCAGCATCGCATAGGCGGCGAGAACGACGCCGGCGAGGATCGCCAACGCAACCAGCGTCTCGACAAGCGTTATGCCTTTCTGCCAACGATCAGGCGTCATTCGTCACGCTGACTTTCGCGGTTTCATCGACGACAACCGTCCAAACGCCGTCAGCGCTGGAAAACTTGACGCGAAAGGGAATTTGGGCGCCCAACGGATCAAGAATGATCGTCGACAGGCCGTCATCCGTCTCCTCTTCATTCTCTTGATCAACATCATCGCCGAGCGCGAACGCATTGGCGTTCGCCGCATCCTCAACCTCTATGAGGGCGCTCGTGCGCCGGTGAAAGGCGTGACGGGCGAGCGCGGCGATATCGTCGACAGGCTTCCAATCGCCCTCATCAAGCTGCGCGAATTCATAGCCGGCGGCGTCGAAATCAAGGCGCAGAACGCGGTCGGCCGCGACCGCCTCATCAAAGGCGAGCATCAGCCGCGCAGCGAAACGCTCCGCATCATCGCGCACGTCAGGACGCGACGGCGGCGCGTTCAGCATCACGACCGACGCCGCTAGCGCGATAATCACGATAACGACGAGAAGCTCAACGAGCGTCAGGCCGCGCTGGCGACGTTTGGCTATCTGTCTTCTGTCCAATTGACGATGTCCGCATTGACGCCTTCGCCGTCCGGTTCGCCGTCTGCGCCATAGGAATATATGTCGACGGGACCGTGTTCTCCCGGGAAGCGGTATTGATAGGGTCTGCCCCAGGGATCGACCGGCACTGTGCGAAGATACCCGCCCGGACGGTACTGGTCGATACGCGCATCCCCGGCCGGCGCGGTCACAAGCGCTTCAAGGCCCTGCTCCGTCGTCGGATAGGAAAACATGTCGAGCCGGTATTGATCGAGCGCGTTTTCGATGGCCCCGATATCGATTTTCGCCTTGCGCGCGGCGGCGCGATCGCGCTCCGGCAGCACGTTGACAACGACAAGCGCTGAAATAAGCGCGAGGATCGACAGCACGACCAGAAGTTCGATCAGCGTGATGCCGCGCTGGCGGCAAGCGCGTTTTCGCTTTTTGAGGTCAGTCATCAGATGCGACTCCGTTTTTCCATATCTTTCATCAACTTGCGGCAAGGCTGTTCAATCTCAGGATAGGCAGCATGATGGCGATGACGATCATCATGACAATCCCGCCCATCGCGATGATGATCGCCGGCTCCAGCAGCCGTAAAGCGATCGTCGACGCCGTGTCGAATTCTTCTTCCAGCTGCGTCGCCGACTTGTCGAGCATGACGGGAACCTGCCCCGCCCGTTCGCCTGCCGCCACCATATGCGTCATCATCGGCGGCAGGACATTGGCGCGTTTCAACGCCGCGGCGAGCGACGTTCCTTCGCGCACCTGTGTGATCGCGCCGTCAAGGCGCTCGCGCATGTGACTGTTGCCGATTGTGCGTTGCGCGCCTTTCAGGCTGTCGAGCAGCGGCGATCCGCCCGCGAAAAGCGTCGCCAGCGTTCGCGCGAAGCGCGCGCCGTCTAGGCCGCGAAGCAGCTTGCCGAGCAGCGGCGTCGTCAGGATCCAGCGATCAAACGCCAGCTTGAACGCCGGATTGCGCATCGCCTGCCAGAACGCAATGCCGGCAAGGACGGCGCCGACGATGAGGTAGAGGCCGTAAGAACCAAGAAAATTTGAAACGCCGATAACGATCCGCGTCACGAAGGGAAGCTCGGCGTCCACCGTCTCAAACTGTTCAACGATTTTGGGAACAACCTGCGTCATTAGCGCGGTGACGACCAGTCCCGCCACCAGCGCAAGCGCGGCCGGATAAATCAACGAGGCGATCGCCTTGTTCATCATCGAACGGTTTTTCTCGAGCATCGTTGCAAGGCGGTCGAGAACGCCGGCGAGATCGCCTGACGTTTCACCGGCCGCAACAACAGCGCGATAGAGATCGGGAAATGATTTCCGGTCTTCGCCGAGCGCCTCGGCGAAGCGCCACCCCTCAAGCACGCGCTCGCGGACGGCGAGAATGCGCTTTCGGGAAGCGGGCTTATCGGTCTGCAGCGCCACAGCGTTCAGCGCTTCTTCAAGCGGCGTCGCGGCGGCGATAAGAACAGCGAGCTGGCGCGTCAGGTTGACGAGTTCGGACGGACCAATCTTCGTCGCGCGTTTCGAATCTTTTCCGCCGCCTTTTTCGCGCGGCGTCGAGATCGACACAGGCGTCAGTTGCAAACGCCTCAATTCGCGGCGAGCGAGCCGCGCGCTATCCGCATTGACGACGCCGCGCCGCGCGCGTCCGCCGACATCGAGCGCTTCATACTCAAACGACGGCATCGTCTTCCTCCTGACGCACGACGCGCAGGACTTCTTCAATCGACGTCAGCCCGGCGAGAACATGCCGGAAACCGGAGCCGGCCAGCGTATCGGCGCGCCTGAACGCATGCGCCTCGATTTCCGCCTCGCTCGCGTCTTCGTGGATGAGACGTCGCAGCGTTTCATCAACAATCATCAATTCATAAACGCCGACACGCCCTTCATAACCGGTGTGGCCGCACCGACCGCAGCCGACGGCGTGAAATACCGTCGCCTTCTGTCCGGCAGCGACGCCCAAAAGGCGGCGCTCGGCCTCGTCCGGCTCGTAGGCTTCCTTGCAGGTCGGGCAAAGGCGACGCACGAGGCGTTGCGCAAGCACCGCCGCAATCGTCGACGAGAGCAGGAACGGTTCCGCGCCCATGTCGCGCAGGCGCGTCACGGCGCCGACCGCGGAATTGGTGTGAACTGTTGACAGGACAAGGTGTCCCGTCAGCGCCGCCTGAATGGCGATCTCGGCGGTTTCAACGTCCCGGATCTCGCCGACCATCACGATATCCGGGTCCTGCCGCAGGATCGCGCGCAGGCCGGTCGCGAATGTCATTCCGACTTTCGGGTTGATCTGCGTCTGACCAACGCCGTCGATCGCATATTCGACGGGGTCTTCGACGGTAAGGATGTTGCGCGACGGATCGTTCAGCAATTTCAGTGCGGCGTAGAGCGTCGTCGTCTTGCCCGACCCGGTCGGGCCGGTGACGAGGATGACGCCATTCGGCCGGGCCAGCGCCTGCCCGAAACGCTTAAAGACATCTGCGGGCATGCCAAGCGCGTCGAGATCGAAACTCGCCTCTTCCTTGTCGAGGATGCGCATCACGACACGCTCGCCGAAGCGCGCCGGCAAGGTCGATACGCGCACGTCAATCTGCTTGCCGCCAAGGGCGAGCGAAATCCGGCCGTCCTGCGGCAACCGTTTTTCGGCGATATCAAGGCGCGCCATGACCTTCACGCGGCTGGTGAGGACTGGCGTCATGCGCGCCGGGAGTGAGAGAATTTCGCGCAGAACGCCGTCAATCCGGAGCCGGATCGACAGTGACTTTTCATAGGGTTCGACGTGAATGTCGGACGCCTTGAGCTTCACCGCTTCGGCGATGATTGCGTTGATAAGCCGAATGACCGGCGCATCATCTTCGCTGTCGAGAAGGTCGGCCGTCGCCGGCAGCCCTTCGGCGAGCGAGGCCAGGTCATCCTCGCCTTTTTCCAGTTCGAAATCGTCAGCGCGGATCCCGTCCGCCGAATAGATCTCCGACAATCGCCGTTCAAACGCATCCGCCGGCATCTCATCGACGATGATCGGCGCGTTGACGACGCGGCGCACTTCGAGAAGGGCGAGCGGGTCCGGGGCGCCGCGCGATCCGACGCGCGCCGGCAGCTCACCCGCGTCGAGAACGACCAGGCCGTTCTCTTTCGCAAAGGCGTAAGTCAGCCTGACCCTTGGCGCTTCGATCGTCTGGCTCATTGCTCCGCCGACGGCGCCGGCTCAGCAGGACCGGTCACCTGTTCAATGAGGCGTTCGAGTTCCGACTGTTTCTTGCCGGTCGTCAAAAGCTCGCGGGCGCGGATGTAATCGAATTTCTTCTTCGTCGTCGCAAGGCCGTCATTACGGTCGCGAATGATCGTCGGGCGAAGAAAAACCATCAGGTTTCTACGATCGCTCGAACGAGACGAGGATTTGAAGAGATTGCCGGCGATCGGAATGTCGCCGAGCAGCGGCACCTTATCCTCAATTATTGAATCGTCCTGGCTGATGAGGCCGCCGATGACGAGAATATCGCCATCGTCAACGAGCGCTGACGTCTTGATCTCGCGCTTGTTGGTGATGAGGTCGGTCGACGACTCGATGATCTGCCTGGCGATGCTGGAAATTTCCTGCCGGATATCCATCGTCACCGTGCCGCCTTCATTAATCTGCGGCGTCACTTCGAGAATGACACCGACCTGCTCACGCGAAACGGTGCGGAAGGTGTTGTCGAGATTCTGGCCGACAGCTTCGCCTGTCGTGATCGGAATTTCCTGCCCGACGGACAAGGTCGCTTCCTGATTGTCGAGCGTGACGACGGATGGAAAAGAAAGGACGCGGGAATTCGTGTCATTCTTGACGGCGGTAAGCACCGCGCCGAACACGGCGTCATTGCCGATCTTGCCGCCGGCGCCGCCGATAAAGCCGTTCGTGGCCACCAGCGAATTGATTGCGGCGTTCGTCAACGTGCTGCCGACCGATGAATTGGTCCCGGTGTTCGTGCTCGTCGACCCGTTTCCTTTCAGCAAATCGGGATTGAGCAAAAGCGCGCCGGCGGTCGCCAGAATATTCGGAGATGTCGAGCTGAAATTCGTCGCAGTGAAAGGAACGCGCTTTCCGTCCGTCGGCGCAATCAGATATTCGATGCCGAGCGCGCGCGCGGTCGCGTCCGAGACTTCAACGATGATCGCCTCGATCTGCACCTGCGCGCGGCGCACATCGAGTTGTTCGACGACTTTGCGCAGCGTCTGCTGAATGTCGGCGTCGCCTGAAATGATCACCGAATTCGTCGCCTTGTGAAAGGTGATGTTGGCGCGCGTCGCCGCCGGCGTCGCGCCCTGATCGCCGACGCCCGCGGCGGTTTCGCCGCTCGCGATCTCTTTCAGCAGCTTCGCCATGTCTTCGGCGTCGGCGTGGTTGAGCGCGATGACCGAAAGGTCCGACTGCGCACGCCCAATGCGGTCGAGTTCGGAAACGACGCTCGCGAGCCGCGAGAGAATTTGCGGCTCGGCGCGAATAAGGATCGAGTTGCTCGCCGCGACCGGCACGACGCTGACCTTGGAGGCCGATGTTGCGCCTTCTTCGGAAATTTCCTGCGCAAGGTCGGTGACGACGCGCGAAACTTCAGCCGCAGATGCGTTTTCGAGCGTGATGGTTCGATAGATCGTCGTGTCGCGGTCAAGCTGCGCAAGAACCTGACGCAGGCGCGCCATATTGTCCGAGGAGTCGACAAGGATGACTGCGTTGCCGCTTCTGACCGGCGCAACGACGCCGCGTTCGGAAATGATCTGCGAGAGATTGGCCGCCGCCTCGCGCGCATCGACATGATTGAGCCGCACGATCTGCGTGACGATATCGCCCGCCGCGCCGTCGCCGACCGGCCCAGCCGCGCGCGCGCCTTCCTGGATCGGAATAATCCGATAGGAATTGGCGCTGATCGGCGTCGCCGTAAAACCGGTCACGCGCAAGGCGGCCTGAAACAGTTCCCACGCCTCATCGGCGCACAGACCGCCATTCGGGCCTGACTTCACCGTGACGCGGCCATTGACGCGCGGGTCTATGACGAACTTCTTGCCGGTGCGGACCGCGATCTCATCGACGACAGAACGAATGTCCGCGTCTTCAAGATTGAGCGCATCGCCGCAATTTTCCTGCGCCGATGCGACGCCCGACGAGGCGATAAACGCGCAAACAAGCCCCGCAAGCCTTCTCATTCGGTCTTTCCTCATCATTGGGTGGGCGCCGTTTCCGCAAGATTGATCCGAACCGGCATGACAACGCCGTCGCGCTCGACGCTGAGCGTGACGGAGGGGCGCCCTTCCAGCGATGCGAGCATTTCAAGTCCGCCCGCAAAATCGCTGGAGACATTCTGGTTATCAATGGCAACAAGCAAGTCGCCCGCCCTCAAGCCGAGCGCCTCGAACGCTTCCGTATCGCCCGACGGCGTCAGCACGAGCCGTGTCGCGCCGACCGCATCAATCTGCGGGGACGCCGTGATGAATTGGCCGACCGACGTCATTGTTTCCGAAGCAAGGCTGTTCGCCGGCGCGTCGCCTGGAACGACCTGGCGATGTTCCCGATTGATGAGCCTCAGCGACTCGCGAACGCCGCCGCGATTGATAATCACTTGATCCGCATAGACACGCATCAGCGTGACGCCGTTGGTGATGACATCGCCCGGAGCGAAGCGTCCCTGTTTTTCATCGGGCGTCTTGATGATCGCCGCGCCGCCATTCGCATCAATCCATGTTCCGTGGAGAACAAGATTGAGCGTCGTCTCGGCGAGGTCGGGGCTTGCGTTGAAATCCGTCGGCAATTCGCCCGTCGATCCGCTCGCCGTGCGGAAAGGATCGACGGGACCGTTCTGCGCTTCAGCCACCGGCGCAACACTCTGACGCGGCGCAGCCGACGGGGTGAGGACGGATCCGCCAGCCGTCCAGAATATCTTGACGATGACAAGGCCGATCGCGATCGCGAGGAGAGCCTCAGTCAGCCGGACGATCCGGGGATTCATCCGGCCGCCTTTAAGGCGCAATCCGCTGAGAAGAGCAGGCAGACGAGCGCGCAAATCTCCCGCCAGAGGCGCGGAAGGCCGCAATCGATCAATCCTGAAAACCGCCAACTCGTTTATCCGCTCACCATAGGGCGCGGCGCTACCGCCGCCGCCGGCCCGACCCCAAGAAGCCAAGCACTATCAAAAACTAAGCCCGTCGCCCACGGTCCCAGTCGAGGATGGGCTAGATAGCTCAGCTAGTTCGACGTTTGTATGACAATTTCGGGAGAATTCTTTCGTTTCCTTGAACTGTGATCCAGTCTACCTGACCAACGTCTGTGAGGCTACATCCCTAAAATCCTTGAGAAAATCCGGATCAGCGCCGAAATGAGCCTTGCCTCCCTTGCCGAAGCCGGCCCTTGGATCATCGCCGGGATCGCCGGATTGCTGGCGGGCAGCTTTCTGAACGTTGCGATCTATCGCGGTCCTCACCAATGGGGTCTCGTCGATGGGGAGAGCCGCGGCGACCTCGCGCGGCCGCGCTCTTATTGTCCGGCCTGCAAGACGCCGATCCCGTTCTGGCGCCTTGTCCCCATCGTCAGTTTCGTTTTGCAACAGGGGCGCTGTGCGCAGTGCGGGACTGCAATCCCGGTGCGCTATCCGGTTGTTGAGGCGATCGGCGGCGGCATCGCGATCATCGCGCTCGCCGCTTTCGGCCCCACCCCTTCCGCCGCCGGCGCCGCCGTCTTCGGCTGGGCGCTGACGGCGCTCGCCTTTATCGATCTCGAAACCGGTTTTCTTCCGGACGCGATAACGTTGCCCCTGATCGCGCTCGGCCTCGCCGCTAACGCATTCGGTCTTTTTGTTCCCGTCACGCACGCGATCATCGGCGCCATCGCGGGGTACGGCGCCTTTTCGATAATCGGCTGGATGTTTGAACAACTGCGCGGCAAGGAAGGCCTCGGGCTTGGGGACGCAAAGCTCCTCGCGGCCATCGGCGCCTGGGGCGGGTGGATCATCCTGCCCGCCGTTGTTTTCATCGGCGCCGTCGCAACCCTCCTCGCGATCGTCTCGGCGAAAGCGATCGGCAAATCCACCTCCATGGATCAGCCGATCCCGTTCGGCCCGGGCCTCGGCATCGCCGGGTTCGTTGCGCTTATCGCAGCGCCGGGAATCCTCAGCGGCCTTTGAACTGCGGCTTGCGCTTTTGCATCAGGGCGGTGACACCCTCACGGCAATCGTCGGAAGCAAGCGCCGTTTTCTGCAGCATCGCTTCGAGCGCCATCGCATTGCGAAGTCCCTGCTGGGCGGCGGCGCGGAATGCGCGCTTCGTTAAATTCATGGCGATCGGCGCGCGCATTGCGATCGACTGTCCCCAGTCAACCGCGTTCGAGACGACATCCGCCGTCGGAACGATGCGGTTGACGAGGCCGAGATCAAGGCTGCGCACAGCAGGAATTTTCTCCGCCTCGATCGCGAGTTGATAGGCGCGCGCATAGCCGATTTCCTGCGTCAGCAGCCAGGAAAGCCCGCCGTCGGGCACAAGACCGATATTGGCGAAGGCGCTCATGAGATAGGCGTCTTCCGCCATCACCCTGAGGTCGCAAGTCAGGGCAAGCGTCATGCCGATCCCCGCTGCAGGTCCGTTGATCGCGGCGATCACCGGCGAGTCGCAGCCCTGAATGATCGACAGGAAACCGCCATATTCGGCGTTCAGCTGATCCTCGACCGTCCGCCCGCCGCTGACGTCTGTGACGTCGGCGCCGGCGCAAAACCCCCGCCCCGCGCCGGTGATGACGATCGCCCGAACGGCGGGGTCCATATTCGCGCGGCTCAGCGCTTCCGCCAGCGCAAAGCGCATGTCCCTGTTGAAGGCGTTGAGGGATTGCGGACGATCAAGGGTGATCAGGGCGACGTTCTCGCCTTTCAGCTCGTATTTGACGGTCATTGAGGCCTCAATTTTGCGCCGTCATTCTCTTGCGTCAGGGCCGGCGCCTCAAGTCCCGGCCGCAGCTAGCGGCGCCGCAATTTTGCGGCTATCGAGGCGCCGAATGCTGATGAGGAGCCCATCATGGTCGACAGCCGCTTTTTCCGCGAGGACTGCTACATCAACGGCGCGTGGGTCGGCGCGGCGGACCGGATCAAGGTGAACAATCCGGCGACCGGCGAGATCATCGGCGCCGTGCCGAAATTCGGCCGCAAGGAAACAGCCGCCGCCATCGACGCGGCTCATGCCGCTTTTCTTCTATGGCGCGAGAAACCGGCGGTCGAGCGCGGCGAACTTTGCCGCAAGTTCTATCAGGCGCTGATGGACAACCAGAAAGAGCTCGGGCGCATTCTCACGATCGAGATGGGAAAATCGCTGAAGGAAGCGATGGGAGAAGTCGTCTACGCGGCCAACTTCTTTCGCTGGTTCGGCGAAGAAGCCCGGCGCATATACGGCGATGTCATTCCCTCTCCGTGGGGCGACAAGCGCATCATCGTGACGAAAGAACCGGTCGGCGTCGTCGGATCGATCACGCCCTGGAACTTTCCGACCGCGATGATCGCGCGCAAGGCCGCCGCAGCGCTCGGCGCCGGCTGCACCATCGTCGCAAAACCCGCGAGCCAGACGCCCTTCTCAGCAACCGCCTATGGCGTTATTGCGGAAGATGTCGGGATCCCGAAAGGCGTCATCAACATCATCACCGGCTCGGCGGCGCAGATCGCCGATGAAATGTGCGAGAACCCGAAAGTCCGCAAGATCACCTTCACCGGCTCGACGGAGATTGGAAAAAGCCTCGCATCGAAGGCGATGACCCATATGAAGCGCGTCTCAATGGAACTCGGCGGCAATGCGCCGGTGATCATTTTCGATGACGCCGATCTCGACCGCGCCGTTGAAGGCGCGCTCGCATCAAAATATCGGAATTCAGGCCAGACCTGCGTCTGCGCCAACCGTCTTCTCGTTCAGGCGGGCATATACGATCGCTTCGCCGAACGGTTCGCAGAAGCGGCGAAGGCGCTCAAAGTCGGCGACGGCCTTGAGGATGGAACGGAACAAGGGCCGCTCATCGATGACGCCGCCGTTACGAAAGTCGAGCAGCACATCGAAGACGCAACCTCGAAAGGCGCGACCGTCATCGCCGGCGGCAAGCGCCACGCGAAAGGCCTCACCTTTTTCGAGCCGACCGTTTTGCGCGATGTGACGCCGGCCATGCTGATCGCCAAAGATGAAACCTTCGGCCCCGTCGCGCCGCTCTTCAAATTCCACACGGAAGAAGAAGCGATCGAGATGGCGAACGACACCGAATACGGCCTCGCGTCCTATTTCTTCACCAAGGACCTTGGCCGCGCTTTCCGCGTCATGGAGAAACTGGAATACGGCATGGTCGCGATCAATGAAGGCATCCTGTCGACCGAAGTCGCGCCCTTCGGCGGCGTCAAGGACTCCGGCATGGGCCGGGAAGGATCAAAATACGGCGTTGAGGACTATATCCACACCAAATACGCGCTTGTCGGCGGGCTCGGTAAGTAACCCTCTGTTCAGAGGCGGGTGCGACGATCCCCGCGGAATTGAGGGAATATCGATGATCAGGATTCTCGCCGCGCTCGCCGCAGGGCTGTTCCTCGCCTCCTGCGGGGAGAAAACGCTGACCGCGCCGCCTGCGGACGGATCCGCCGTCGGCATGACCCGTCGCGCCTATGAAGATGCCGAGCGGCTTTCCTGGGATCGTCGGAGCGCACGCCCCCTCGCGACAACGATCTGGAGCCCGACGGCCGCGCCGGCAAAGACCATGACCGAGATCGCGTATCCGGTCGAAGACCCGATTTTCATCGGCGGCTGGGCGACGCGGGATGCGGAGCCCGCATCGGGCGAAAAGGCGCCGCTCATCATCCTTTCGCATGGGACGGGCGGCTCCGCCTTCCAGATGATGTGGCTCGGCAGACGGCTCGCCGCCAAAGGCTATATCGTCGCCGCGGTCGATCACCACGGCAACACTGCTGCGGAGCCGACGTTTGATCCGCGCGGATTCAAGCTGCCGTGGGAGCGCGCGCGCGATGTCAGCGCCGTGATCGACCATTTGCTCGCCGACCCCGTTTACGGGCCGCGCATCGACCCCGAGCGTATCGGCGCGGCGGGTTTTTCGCTCGGCGGATACACGATGGCGGCGCTCGCCGGCGCTCGCACATCGCTCGATCTCTTTTCGAAATTCTGCAGCGGACCCGAGCGCGACGCGACTTGCGCAGCGCAATCGGAGTTTCCCGAAGCGGACGCGAAATTCGAGGCGATGCTGAAAGACAATCCGGCGTTGCGCGTTGAACTCGCCGAACACAAAGGCTCATTCGCCGATCCGCGCATCAAATCCTTCGTCCTGATCGCGCCGGCCCTTGCGCAGGCATTGACGGACGAAAGCCTTCTCACCGTGACGGCCCCGACCCTCGTCATCGGCGCATCAGCTGACGAGATCGCGCCGCCAGCCACGAACGCGAAACGCATCGCGGGCAAGTTTCGCCGCGCGCGCTATGAGGAAATGGACGGCGCGCGGCATTACTCCTTCCTCAACATCTGCGCGCCGAAAAAAATGCGCCGGATACGCATCTGCCGCGACGCGCCCGGTTATGATCGCAGCGCCGGCCACGACAAGGTCGCCGATCTTGCGGACCAGCATTTCCAGCAAAGCTTCGCTTCACAAACGTCGCTCGACGCGCTTCGTTAACCCTTTGTTAACCGCCGCGAATCAACCATCGACCCTGACTGTTTCTTAATCATAGGCGGGGGCCTCGGGCGATGAGCCGCGCGACACATGCGTCGATGGAAGACCTGTTCAAACGGCTTGGCGGAACGGCCATGACGCGGCGTGCGCGCGCAGACAGCCTGTTCCGACGCCTTCGCGAAACCGACGAAGACGAGTTCCTCGGCACCTTCATTCGAGCGCCCAAAAAACAGCGCCAGACGGAAGACGCGTCCAAGACCGACGATTGACGCGCGGCCGCCTTCGAAATTCCCCTCTTGATTGCAACGGCCATCCGCTTGACCCATTGCGGCGTCAGGGCGCAGACTCGCGCTGAGCTGATGCGTCGGGGGTCGTGATGAGGATTGTCAGTCAATCATTGCTAGCGTTTTCGGTGGCGGCGCTCGCCGCCTGCGCCACCACCAGCGAACATCCCGACCTCACGGTCAGTTTGCTGGAAACAACGCCGACGCAAACGACCGCCGGCTCACGCATCACCATCAATTCGGCGATCCGCAATTCTGGATCCGCGCCGACTGGCTCGGCCGCAGCAATGACGGTCGACCTTTTTTCGGACGCGTTCGGTTCATCCTTTCTCGCACCGCTCACCGCGTGGCGTCAGGGCGATGGCGAAACGCTTGCGCCCGGCGCCGAGGCCGTTGACGCCGCGGACATTCGCGCGCCGTCCGCGCTTTCGCCCGGCCTTTACGGGATCTGCGCTGCGGCTGACCCGGACAATGCGATTGTCGAAGCGAACGAAGATAACAATCGCGCCTGCGTCACGCTTGAAGTCACGCCTGGCGCGCCGAAAAGCGCCGACCTCATCATCGAGAAGGTCGCAGTCGTCGAAAAAGTCGATGCGAGCCTCAAGATAAAGGTCACGATCAAGAACGCCGGCTCGCTGCCTGCGTCAGGTCCGTTCCGCATCATGGCGTTCAGGCGTGATCCGCGCCTGCCGCTCCTGTTCGTCGATTGCCCGGTGTCGGAAGGCCAGCTCGCGGCGGGCAGCCCTGTGTCCTGCAATTACGTAACGCAATCCGAACCCCTAGCGCCCGGCGCCAGCGCAGAGCTTGTCGGCTATTTCGTTTACGCCGTTGAAGGCGCAGGACGTCTCATCGTCAACTGGATCGGCCCCGGCGGGTCGAGCCCCACCGTCAGGCGCAGCGTCGATTTCATGGTCGACGGCTGCTACCCGCCTTTCGATCATTCGCGCGTCGAATGCGCGGTCGACGAAATCGACGAGCTCAATAATTTTAAAGGCAAGACGCTGAAAGTGCGCTGATCAGTGTTTTGGAAGCAGGCAGACCTGGCCGCGCCGCCACGGCGTCAGATAGATCGGCTTCCCCATGCGCGCGATCGTCTCATGATAGATCTCGCGCTGCGCGTCGTGAATGATCATCAATCCGCCGCGTTCGAGAATTTCCCACCCTGTCCCGATGCAGAAATTGCGCGCACGGCCGTCGACGAAAATGCAATCGAAAGTGATGCCAAGCGTCGTCGGGCAATCGACATAGTCTGCGAAGACCGACCGATCCGTTTCAGCGCGGCGACGCCATGCCTGCCGTTCGCCGCGCAAGAGACCGAAGAATTTCCGGTCCGGCTCGGCGCTCGAAGCTTCCTTCAGGAAATAGGAAAGACGAGGATCGTTCGCCGCCGCTTTCACCTTTTCATACCAGAGCGGGTGATGTTCGACCGACACCATCTTTTCGATTGACGAATAGCGCTTCAGAAAATCGATTGTCGATCCGCCGGACCCCCATTCGAGAAAGCGTTTCGGCTGCAGCGCCGTCACCGCCGCCTGGATCTGCGAATATTCAACGCTGTCCATGTAAACGCGCATTGTCAGACCCTCATCGCCGCCGGCGCTTTCCGCCCTACACGCATCCGGCGGGAAATTGAATTCGACCGTCCGCTAACAAAAACGCCCCCGGCGACGGGGGCGTTTTCCGAAAAGCAAATCCAAAGCCTAGCGCTTGGAGAACTGGAACGAACGACGGGCTTTCTTGCGCCCGTATTTCTTACGCTCGACGGCGCGGCTGTCGCGCGTCAGGAAGCCGCCCTTTTTGAGCACGGCGCGAAGGCCCGGCTCGTAATAGGTGAGCGCGCGCGCGATGCCGTGACGAACAGCGCCGGCCTGTCCGGACGGTCCCGAGCCCGTGACGGTGCAGATGACGTCAAACTGATCCTTGCGGTCGGCGGCGACGAGCGGCTGCTTGATGATCATCTGAAGAACCGGGCGGCCGAAATATTCGGCGTGGTCCTTGTCGTTGACCATGATGCGGCCATGGCCCGGCTTGATCCAGACGCGCGCGACGGCGGTCTTGCGTTTGCCGGTGGCGTAGGAGCGGCCGTATTTGTCGATTTTCGGCTCACGGACGATTTCTTCCGGCTGGGCGACGATGCCCGCTTCCGCGGCGATGGTTTTCAGATCTTCAAGTGACGTGGTGCTCATGGGTTAGGCGCTCTTCGCATTTTTGACGAGTTTCGCGTTCTTCGCATTCGAGGCCGCGACATCGAGTTTTTCCGGAGTCTGCGCGTCATGCGGATGAGCCGCGCCAGCGTAGATTTTGAGGTTCGACATCTGGCCGCGTGCGAGCGGCGAGTCTTTCGGCATCATCCGGCGCACGGCGTTTTCAAGAACGCGGCCCGGGAAGCGGCCTTCAAGGAGTTCTTTCGCGGTGCGTTCCTTGATCCCGCCCGGATAACCGGTGTGCCAATGGAACTTGTGCTGGTCGCGCTTCTTGCCGGTGAGGACGACCTTGTCGGCGTTGACGACGATGACATTGTCGCCGCAATCGATGTGCGGCGTATACATCGGCTTGTGCTTGCCTCTGAGGCGCGTCGCAATGACGGCGGCGAGGCGGCCGACAACGAGGCCTTCAGCGTCGATCAAGACCCATTTCTTGTCGACATCCGCGGCCTTGGCGGAATAGGTTTTCATGACGGCGTTCCCTGATCCTGACGGGTCAAAATGGAAGGCCGGAAGCTCCGGAAAGAAGCGCCCGACCGTTTCGACGGCGGCGGATAGCAGCCGGACCATTTTCCGTCAACAACATTCGCCAAAAACCCCTGATTTTCAGGCGCTTTTGTTATGTGGTATATCAATACCGCAATCGCTCAGGTTTTCTCCTGCCCTTTCGGACGCTTTCTGCTATCAGCCGGCTCAAAGACAGGAGCCGTTTCATGCGTCTGACCGCCCGCACGATATTCGCCGCCGTATCGCTCATCGCTCTCGCCGCCTGCGGAAAAGGGGGAAAAGGCAGCGACCCGGCCCCAACGGAACCATCGGTTGCGGTCAGCGAGGTCGCGGCGGCGGATGGCTACGGGGCGCCGGACGCCAAAGTGAACGCGGTCGCGTTCTGGTCGCATCCATCCGTCAATTTCGAGAGCCTTCTTCTCGCCGCGACCGATAAGGGTCTTGAGGCTTTCAACATCGAAACCGGCGAAACGGCCGCTGAGGCGAACGGAGCGGCAACGGACGGGCTTACCGTCTTTTATGACGGCGTCGGCGCGAAAGCAGAGGGTTTTGCGGTCGTCCGTCAGAACGGCGCATACGCCTTCTACGCCATTTCAAATGAAGCGCCCTCGCTTAACCCTGTATCGCTGGAAAACGCAGCGCCGGTGGCTGACGCTTTCTGCGTCGGCGGCGGCGCCCTCTATGAGGCCGGCGAAACGGGACTGGCCGCACGCGCGCTGACGATCTCATCGACCGGCGTTCGCCTTGAAGCCGCGCGCCGCATTGGTGATCTTGGGGCGGTCAAAGCCTGTCATGTCGATGGCCGCAGTGGTGCGGTTATTGTGATCAGCGCCGATGGCGGGATCCGCCACGTTGATCCGCAAACCGGCGAGAGTTTCGGCCTCGCCTTCGGTCCGGCGAACGCGACGGCGTCAGCGCTCTTTCTGATGACGACGCCCGAGCCGGATAACGCGGCCGGCGGCGCAATCGCAATGCTCGACGGCGATAGCGGCGTCGTCACGCTCTTTGATCTCACCGACGGCCATGCAATGGGCGCCGTTCGCATCAAAGCGACCTTTGATCTCGATGCGATCGCGTCGGCTTCAACCATCGCGGCCGGCTACGGCAATTACGGCGGCGTCTATCGTGACGGCGCACTCGCTGTCGTGACGAAAGGCGACGGCGCGCCGATCCGTCTCGCGCCGTGGAACGGCGTGCTGGACGCGATCAGCCAGCCGCTGGGCGAAAATGTCGATCCGCGCGCGCCTCAGGCCGCGACGGATGCGGACCCGGTCATCTCTATCGAGTTGATCGAGCCATGAGCGGCGTATAACGCGCAACAAAGAACAATCAGCGCGCCCGCCTGATGCGCGAGGCCGAGCGCTATCGGCGTCGCTGCGACAATCGTCCATATTCCGAGAACGACCTGTGCAAGGACAGCAACGAGCAAAAGCTGCGCCCTCGCCTTCATGTCCGTTTTTCGCGCCAAGACATAAAATGCGGCGACAGCCGCCGCGAGAAGATACGCGCCAAGACGATGGTTGAATTGCGACGCGGCGGCGGTCTCGAAAAGATCGTTCAATCCGGGCGCGCCGGAAAAATATCCGTCCGGAAATATTTTTCCGTCCATCAGCGGCCATGTATTGAAGGTGCGCCCGGCGCGAAGGCCTGCGACGAAGGCGCCGAGGATCATCTGCGCATAAACGCCGGCGGCGAGGGCGAACGCAAACGGCGCCAGCGGACTGCGTTTCTTTCGCGGCGCACTCAACAAATCAAGCGCGATCCAGAATATCGCCGCGAACAGAAGAACGGCGAGCGCAAGATGCGCGGCGAGACGGTACTGGCTGACGTCGACGCGTTCTGTCAGTCCGCTCGACACCATCCACCAGCCGAGCGCGCCCTGGAGGCCGCCCAGCACGAATAGGCAGCCGAGCTTCACCGCAAGCGAACGATCGACGCGGCGTGTCACGGCGAAAAAAATGAGCGGGATCAGGAAAGCGAAGCCGATCAGGCGGCCGAGAAAACGATGCCCCCATTCCCACCAGTAAATTTGCTTGAATTCGCTGAGCGACATCCCCCAGTTCACTTCTTCATATTCAGGGATCGTCTTGTATTTCTCGAATTCCTCGATCCAGTGCGCCTCCGACAAGGGCGGCACGGCGCCGGTGACCGGCCGCCATTCGACGATTGATAGTCCTGAATCGGTGAGGCGCGTCGCGCCGCCGACAATCACCATCAGCGCGACGAGCGCGCACATGAAGAACAGCCAGAGGGCGACGGGGCGATGTCGAACGGAAGGCGTCATGGCGTTGGCCTCTAAACCAAAGCGGCGGCCGGGGGGAGTGTTGCTTGCGCCGAACCGGCGCCATAAGGAGCGACCCGGCGCCGCATCTTCCGGAAAATCCAGACAGGAAACCAATGACGCCGCGGACGAAAAAGCTGATCGGTCTGGCGGTTCTCCCGCCGGCGCTGCTTCTTTATTTCGGCGCCGTCGTCACGCTGGCCGAGCGGCTGCCTGATCGGCATACAGTCAAGCTGGTATATTTCATCGTCACGGGGCTCGCCTGGGCCGCGCCGACCATTCCATTCATTCGCTGGATGGAGCGCAATCCGCGCCGTTAGGTCAGTTCGGCGCGCCCTGCCCGCCGAAGCCGCCGGCGGGAAGCTGGCCGACGTTGCCGAGCAACTGCTCCCAGAAGCCGAGCTCCTTGCCGCGGGTCGGCGTCGTCTTCGAGGCGATCTTCACATCGACCGAATCAGCGAGATCGAGCGTTTCGACGTTGGAAACGAGACCTTCATCGTTGAAGTGAAAGCCGACAACCGTTCGCGCGGTCGTCTTCGGCCGGAAAAAGGCCCGCGAGGCGTCGAGCGCCGAAACATAATACCAGGCGTTGCGGTCGAACGTGCCGATCAGCGAAGGCTCGCCATATTTCGCGAGCACGCTTTCCTTGCTGTCGACGCCGACAATGGCGGCGAGTTCCGTTTCGCCGCGCTCCAGAACATAGCCATGAGCGCTGCGGTAGGAAACGCAGCCCTGAAGGGCGGCGAGGGCGGCGGCGGCGATGATTACACGGTGCAACTTCATTCCTTGATCCTCGGCCGGTCAGGCCCTAGGTGATCCCCGACGCCGGAGCGCCAGCGATGATCGCCCCCCTGCTTAGGTCCGTATTTAAGAAAGATCAGGCGAGAAGCCAAGCCGAAACGCTCTATGCGGCGCTCGCGGACCAGGCGCGCGCGCCGCAATTCTACATTTCCGCCGGCGCGCCGGACACCGTCGAGGGGCGATTTGACGTGCTCAGCCTCCACATGGCGCTGGCGCTTGAGCGTCTTCGCGAGGAAGGAGATGCGTCGGCGCGGCTGACCCAGCGCCTGCAGGAAATCTTCTTTGAACGCCTTGACAGCGCCCTTCGCGAGATGGGCGTCGGTGACCTTTCCGTCGGAAGGAAGATTCGCGGCCTCGCAGAAGCGTTCTACGGCCGCTACGCCGCCTACCGCGCCGGGCTCGCTGAAAACGGGGACGCGCTAGCGACGGCGCTCGCTCGCAATATTCTGGGTAGCGACAGGCCGGAAAAGGCGCGCGCCCTCACCCTTTATATGCGCGCCGCACACGACGCGCTGAAACGCGCTTCGATCGATGACCTCCCGTCGGCGGTCGGAGACCTGCGCGCGCTCTCCCGCGCGATCGGCAAGGATGAGAGCCAGGGTGACAGGTCGTGAAGGCGTCCAGCGACCATGACACGGCGACGTTGTCGCACATCATCGACATCACCGCCCTGCACGCGCATGAGGCCGAGTTCATTGTCGAAGCCGACGAAACGCAACGCATGGCGGTCGCCGAACGGCTTCGCATCCCGGGCATTCGAAAACTCCGCGGGGTTTTTCGCGTACGACCTGTGCGCGGCGGCGCCGAAATCAAGCTGCGTCTCGAAGCGGAAACCGAACGCCAGTGCGTCGTCAGTCTAGAACCCATGACCGAAGCGATCGATGACGACATCGTGATGACCTTCGATCGAAACTTCGTCGAATCCGAGGAGGATGAAACCGCCTGGCGCGAGCCGCTCGACGGCGATGAGATCGATCTCGGCGAATTGCTGGTCCAGCATCTGTCGCTCGCGCTCGACCCCTATCCGCGGAAGGACGGCGCCGAATCGCTGCTTGAGACCTACCGCAACGCAGCAACCGCCTCCCCGTTCGCCGGCCTTAAAGGTCTCAAGGACCCTGATTCATGAAGAGACGGCGCGGGAATCGGTGAAAGTGCGCTTTGTTTGATGCAACGGGTGCATCGGCTATTCTGTCGCCCGCTGGGAGATGACCTGACTTGAACAAGACGGAACCAGGAAACGGGGCTGTCGTGATCGGCGTTGACGCCATGGGCACCGACGCCGGCCCCGGATCGCTCGTGAAGGGCGCGGCGATGGCGCTGAAAGGCGGCGTCACGGCAGACATCGTCTTCTTCGGCGATGAACAGGTTCTCCGTCCGCTTGTCGCTGAAGAACCCGTCCTCTCCGGCGCCGCTATTCATCATTGCGACGCCTCGGTCTCCATGACCGATAAGCCGATGCACGTCCTGCGTCGCGGCCGCGACACGTCAATGTGGAAAGCGATCGAGGCGCAAAAGGAAGGCCGCGTTCACGCCGTTGTTTCGGGCGGCAATACAGGCGCCTTGATGGCCGTCTCACGCATGCAGCTCGGCATGATCCCCGGCATCGACCGGCCCGCCGTCACCGCGCTCTGGCCGACGCCGCGCGGGCGCGTCGTCGTGCTCGATGTCGGCGCCAATGTCGAAGCGACCGAGCATGAACTGGTCCGCTTCGCCATCATGGGCGAAGCGTTCTTCCGTGCGCTGACGGGCGAGAAGAAGCCGACCGTCGGCCTTCTCAATGTCGGCGCCGAAGAATTGAAAGGGCACGAACTCATCCGGACAGCCGCGCGCGTTCTGCGCGAAGCCGACCCCGACATGACGTTCAAGGGGTTTGTCGAAGGCAATGACATCTCGCTCGGCGCTGTCGATGTTGTCGTGACGGACGGCTTCACCGGCAACATCGCGCTGAAATCTGCGGAAGGCGCGGCGCGACTCGTCGGCGGCTGGATCAGGGAAGCCCTCACCGGCTCACTCCTGTCGAAAATCGGCGCTCTCTTCATGATGGCCGACTTGAAGAAATTGAAACAACGCATCGACCCCTCAACGGTCAATGGCGGGGTATTCCTCGGCGTCAACGGCGTCGTCGTAAAAAGCCATGGCGGCGCGGACGAACGAGGAGTTTCCGCCGCGATCGGCATGGCGGCCGGGCTCGTCGGCAAGGGCTTTCGCAAGGAAGTCGCCGAAACCGTGGCGCTCGTATTTGAACGAGCCGGCAAAACGCTTGAGGCGGCTGAATGACAATAAAGGCTGTTGTTACGGGCTGCGGTTCCTATCTGCCGCCTGACGTCATGACCAATCACGACCTGTCTGAAATCGTCGAGACGAGCGACGAATGGATTCAGGAAAGAACCGGCATCCGCGAGCGTCATATCGCGGACGATAATCAGCGTACCTCCGATCTCGCCGCCGAAGCGGCGAAGGCGGCTCTCGCCGCTGCCGGGCGAACGCCGGACGACATCGATCTCATCATCGTCGCGACGACGACGCCCGATCTGACCTTTCCTTCTACGGCGGCGATCGTTCAGGCGAAGATCGGCGCGCCGGCGGGAACCGCATTCGACATACAGGCCGTCTGTACCGGCTTCGTCTACGCTGTCGCAACCGCCGAAAAATTCATCGCATCCGGCCAGCACAAGCGCGCGCTCGTCATCGGCGCGGAAACATTTTCCCGAATTCTCGATTGGAGCGACCGCACGACCTGCGTTCTCTTCGGCGACGGCGCCGGCGCATTTGTCATTGAAGCGATGAACGAAAGCGAGGCGGACGGACGCGGCGTGATGGGCAGCTTTCTGCGATGCGACGGACGCTTGGTCGATCTTCTCTATGTCGACGGCGGCGTCTCCTCGACACAAACGACCGGCCATGTGCGCATGCAGGGCAACAAGGTTTTCCGCGAAGCGGTCGAACGCATTTCCGCCGCCATGGTCGCCGTATGCGAGCAGGCGCAGATCGAGCCTCAGGCTATCGACTGGTTCGTGCCGCACCAGGCGAATGAACGCATTATTCACGGCGTCATTCGGAAACTTGACCTGCGCGCCGATCAGGTCGTTTCGACGATTGCTAAGCACGGCAACACGTCCGCGGCGTCGATCCCGCTTGCCTATTGCGAAGCCGTCGCCGACGGGCGGATCAAGCGGGGCGATCTCGTCATGCTGGAAGGAATGGGCGGCGGCCTCACCTGGGGGGCCGCCCTGTTGCGCGCCTGAGCGCTGTCGGATTACCAACACCTAAGGAATTTCAATCGGTTGTTGACCCTATCCCACGGCGCGGCTTAAGATTTTCGCTAATGGGGCGGGGAGTGAGGCTAGGAAAATGGCTGAAGGGACTTTGACGCGCGCCGACCTGACTGACGCCATCCATCGGTCGCTCGGCATTTCGCGAAACGAATCGTCCGATTTTGTCGAACGGATTCTCGAGGAAGTCGCCGCATCGCTCGAACAAGGCGACACGGTGAAAATCTCTTCCTTCGGAACCTTTACGGTTCGACGCAAGAAAGAGCGCATGGGCAGAAACCCGAAGACCGGCGAGGAAGTGCCGATTACGCCGCGGCGGGTCGTCACCTTCCGCGCATCCCACGTGCTGAAAGACAACATCAACACCGCGCTCACCGGTCGGAACGCGGCGGCGGCGGAATAGAACAGGCGTAACAATCAGTATGGCGGTCGCCAAGGCAGCAGAAGCCTTTCGCACGATCAGCGAAGCATCGAGCGAACTGGATGTTCCCCAGCATGTCTTGCGGCATTGGGAGGAAGTATTCGGCCAGATAAGGCCGATGCGTCGCGCCGGCGGGCGTCGATATTATCGTCCAGTCGATATCGATGTCTTGCGCGGCGTTCGCGTGCTGCTTTACACGCAGCGTTATACGACCAAAGGCGTGCAGAAGATTTTTCGCGAGAACGGCGTTAAATACATCGCCGAACTCGGGCGCATGGAAGCCGCCGGCCAGCCAATCGAGCTTCGCCCGCTCATCAACGAAGAAGCCGACGACCGGGAAGCCGCGCCAGCCGCCGCGGCGGAACCCGAACTCCTTTCCGCCGACGATATTGTGACGCTGCCGCCTGCCGTGCGCGCGCAGCTCGAAAAACTGCTGATGCGCCTCGAACGCGCGCAGGCCGCGCTCGATGACGCGGTCGTCGCAATCGAAGCGATCGACGTCGACTAGGCCGCAAAATCCTTCCAGTTCAGCGATTTTCCGCGTTGCGATGCCGGAAGGCCGCCGCTATGGTCCGCGCCTCCTTCCGCCCCCACGGCGGAAAACAGGTCGGAGCGTGGCGCAGCCTGGTAGCGCACTTGACTGGGGGTCAAGGGGTCGCAGGTTCAAATCCTGTCGCTCCGACCATTTTTTCGTCGGCGTCTACGCGACGGGCGTCATCTGCTGAAATGATCAAAACCGGTTCGACTGATGTCGATCGCTTCGCCTGTGGCGGCGACGAGGCGCACGCCTGCCCCTTTTGTAACGGCGCCGATACGCGCGATCGGCGTCTTCGTCACTTGCGACGCCATCTCGATCGAGCGGCGCCGGGACGGCGGCGCGGTGAACAGGATTTCGTAATCATCGCCGGCGCCGGCGAGGCGCGCCAACCCTTCTTCGAGATTTTGACGGTCTAGCCACGTCTTCGCGGCTTCCGACAATGGCAGCTTGTCAGCAAAGAGGTCGATAGCGACTTTCGACTGCGCGGCGATATGGCCGGCGTCCGCCGCCAACCCGTCAGAGATATCGATCGCCGCGGAAGCATGGCCGCTCAACGCGCCGCCTAGCGAAATGCGCGGGCTCGGCAACTGGTATCGACCGACGAGGAACGCCTTGTGCGCCGGCGCAACCTTGAATTCATTATTGAGAACGGCAAGCCCAAGGCCTGCGTCGCCGATCGTGCCGGAAACATAGAGATCGTCATTCGCCTTCGCGCCGGACCTGCGTATCATGCCGGCCGACCCGCGCGCGCCGATCATCGTCACGGAAATCGTCAGCGGCGCGCCTTTTTGCACCTGAACCGTCGTGTCGCCGCCCATCAACGATATTTTATAGGCGTCCTGATCCTCGCTGAGACCGGAGACAAACTCTCCGATCATCTCTTCCTTGACGTTGGACGGCCAGACGCAGCCGAGAAAATACCCGACCGGCCGCGCGCCTTTAGCCGCAAGGTCGGACAGGTTTACCCGCAGCGCCTTCTGCGCGACCGATTTCCGCGGATCCTTGGCGCGAAAATGAACGCCTTCGACAAGCAAATCCTTTGTGACGACGAGATCGGTCGCATCAAGGCTCGCCGCGTCATCGCCGAGTGCGAACGCGCCGCTGAACCCTTCCGACAAAGGCGCGAAATATCGCTCGATAATGTCGAATTCGCCGCTCAAGCGCGCCCCGCCGCGTCAAATTCCTCAGACCGCAAATCACGCGCGACGCCGTCCAGAACGGCGTTGATGAAGCGCGGGTCTTCCTCGCCGAAAAACGCGCGCGCGATCTCGATATATTCGTTGATGACCGTGCGCGCAGGGATATCGGCGCGATGGATGAATTCAAAACCGGCCGCGCGCAGGATAGCCCGCGCCGTCGCATCGAGGCGCGTCAGCGTCCAGCCTTTCGCGAGGCGCTTTTCGATCATCGGATCGATGCGCGTCTGAAGGCGGACAACCCCGCGCAGCAATTCGGCAAAGAAATCCTCATCGGCTTCGTGCAGCACATCGCCTTCTATTTCGCCGCCAAGCCGGTGCGTTCGAAATTCAAGCACGACCGTCTCGACGCCGGCGCCGGTCGTTTCCAACTGATAAAGCGCCTGAACGGCGGCGAGCCGCGCATTCGTTCTCGCTTGCATCGGATCAACGGTTCTGGACACGCTGCGACCGGGCGACGATCAGGCGCCGCCCTCTCCTTCCTGCTCTTCAAGCTCGCCGATAAACTCGCCAAAATCGCGAGCCTCGCGAAAGTCTTTATATACCGACGCGTAGCGGACATAGGCGACATCGTCGAGCCCGGCGAGCCCTTCCATGACAAGCTCGCCGATGGCCTTGGCGTCGATTTCCGTCTCACCCATCGCTTCCAGGCGGCGGACAACGCCAGTCACCATCTGCTCCACGCGTTCCTGATCG